>DATKFK010000502.1:0-15580 GCA_035544375.1 Thermoanaerobaculia bacterium | reverse complement strand
CGGGGTGGCGCTGGTGCTGGCGGCCGGTGCCGGCCTCTGGTTGCGCCACCGGGTGGCGTCGAGCCTGCCGCTGCTGCGCGGGCAGGCGGCGGTCGCGGGCCTCGGCGCGCCGGTCGCCGTCGAGCGGGACGCCCTGGGCGTGCCGACCCTGCGCGCCGCCAACCGGCTGGACGCGGCGCGGGCCCTGGGCTTCGTGCATGCGGAAGACCGTTACTTCCAGATGGACCTGCTGCGGCGGAGCGGCGCCGGCGAGCTGGCGGAGCTGTTCGGGCAGCCGGTGGCGAGCATCGACCAGGTCTACCGCCTGCACCGCTTCCGCGACGTGGCCCGCCGCGCCGTCGCCGCGCTGCCGCCGCGCCAGCGCCTGCTGCTTTCAGCCTATACGCAGGGAGTCAACGCCGGCCTGCGGGCGCTCGCCGACAAGCCTTTCGAGTACGTGCTGCTGCGCGCCGAGCCCGCGCCCTGGCGGCCCGAGGACAGCGCCCTCGCGGTCTTCGCCATGTACTTCACCCTCAACGATTGGCAGGCGCTGGTCGAGCGCGACCTCGGAGAGCTGCACCGGCGGGTGCCGGCGCAGCTCTTCGATTTCCTCGAGCCGCTCGGCGGCGAATGGGACGCGCCGATCGACGGGCCCGCCTACGCCACCCCGCCGATCCCGGGTCCCGAGGTCGTCGATCTGCGGCAGGCGGCGCCGGCGCCGAAGGCGGCGGCGCTGGGGGCGCTGGGGGCGGCGCCGCGGCTGGGGTGGGCGCGCGGCAGGGATCTCTACGGCCTGGCCGGCAGCAACAGCTGGGCGGTCTCCGGGGCGCACACCGCCGACGGCCACGCCCTGCTCGCCAACGACATGCACCTCGGCATCGACATCCCCAACACCTGGTACCGCGCCTCCTGGATCTGGCGCGAGCCCGGCGGGGCCGAGCGCCGGGTGACCGGCGTGACGCTGCCGGGGGTGCCGGTGCTGGCCGCCGGCAGCACCGGGCGGATCGCCTGGGGGTTCAGCAACAGCTTCGCCGACGTGACCGACCTGGTGGACCTCGAGCTCGATCCGCGCGATCCCGAACGGTACCGGACGCCCGCCGGCATGCGCCGCTTCGAGCACCACGCCGAGCGCATCCGGGTCCATGGCGGACCCGACCAGACGCTCGACGTCGCCGAGACGATCTGGGGACCGGTCATCGATCGGGATGCCCGCGGCCGCCCGCAGCGCGCCCTGGCCTGGACCGCCCATCTCCCGGAGGCGACGAACCTGGGGCTCCTCGACCTCGAAGCGGCGGGCTCGATCGACGAGGCGATCGAGATCGCGCACGGCGCCGGCCTGCCGCCGCAGAACTTCACCGTCGCCGACGCCTCCGGGCGGGTGGGCTGGACGATCATCGGCAGGCTGCCGCGCCGCGTCGGCTGGAGCGGCCGGCTCCCCGCCTCGTGGGCCGATGGCTCCCACCGCTGGGACGGCTGGCTGCGCTCGGACGAGGTGCCGAAGGTGGTCGATCCCCCCTCCGGCCGCGTCTGGACCGCCAACAACCGGACGGTCGGCGGCGACCTGCTGGCGCGCCTGGGCGACGGCTGTTTCGACCTCGGCGCCCGCGCGGCGCAGATCCGCGACCGCCTGCTGCAGCTCGAACGGGCGACGCCGCGCGACCTCCTGGCCATCCAGCTCGACGACCGGGCGCTGTTCCTGGCGCGCTGGCACGACCTGCTGCTGCGGACGCTCACCCCCGCCGCGCTCGCGGCCGATCCGCGCCGCGCCGAGCTGCGGCGCCTGCTGGTCTCGACCTGGACCGGCCACGCCGCGATCGATTCGGTCGCCTACCGGGTGGTGCGGGAATGGCGGGATGCCCTCGAACAGCAGCTCTTCGCCAGCCTGAGCGGCCTCAAACGCGAGGACGGGCCGCCGTTCTTCCAGGCCAGCCGCCGTTTCGACGGACCGCTCTGGCGCCTGGTCGCCGAGCGCCCGGCGCACCTGCTCCCGCGGCCGTTCAAGAGCTGGGACGCGCTGCTGCTGGCGGTTGCCGACGACCAGCTCGCCCGCCTGCGGGCGCTCGGGCCGAACCTCGCCGACCGTACCTGGGGCGAGCACAACACCATGCACGTCCGGCACCCGCTGAGCTACGGCCTGCCGCTGCTCGGCCGCTGGCTCGACCTGCCGCCGCGGGCGATCCCGGGCGACCAGGACATGCCGCGGGTGACCGGCGACTCCTTCGGCGCCTCCGAGCGCATCGTGGTCTCCCCGGGCCACGAGGAGACCGGCATCACCCACATGCCTGTCGGCGAGAGCGGCAACCCTTTCTCGCCGCATTACGCCGACGGCCACGCCGCCTGGCAGGAGGGCCGCCCGACCCCCTTCCTCCCCGGCCCCCCGCTCGACGTCCTGACGCTGGTGCCGGCGAAGTAGCGCCCTCAAGCCGCCGGGTCCCAACCCGATGCCTTCAAGCCGCCGGGTCCCCACCCGGCACCCTCAAGCCGCCGGGTCCCCACCCGGCGGCGGCGGGAGGGTCAGGGCGCTCAGCGGGCGCGGGGCGCCTGGGGCGTCGCGCCAAAAGCGCTGTCGCTCGAAGGGATAGGTCGGCAACGGCACGCGGCGGCGGCCGGCGCCGTCGTGGAGCGCCGTCCAGTCAGGGCGCAGGCCGAGGAGCCATAGGCGGCCGAGGGCGGCGAGCGTCACCGCGCTCTCGGGGCGCGGGTCGCCGGCTGCCGGCAGCGAGGCGAGGAGCCTGGCTCGGGCGTCGGCGGGAGCCGCGGGGTGGTGCAGGGCTCGGCCGGCGAGACCGCCCCGGCCGAGATCGAGCAGCGCCCGGCCGGGCTCGCGCCAGATGGCGGCGAGGCCGGCGTCGAAGTGCTCATCGTCAGCGGCGCCCGTCTCCGCCGCCCGGCGCAGGGCGTCCGCCAGCGGCACGCTCCCGCCGATGCAGGCGGCCACCTGTCCGCCCTGGCCGTGGCCGAGCAGCGCGGCCGGGCGCACCCCCCAGTGCATCCACAGCCGGGCCAGGGAGTGGATGACTGCGAAGGCCCTTGCCCGGGCCACGGCGGCATGATCGGGGTTGCCATCCGCGGCGGCCGCGGCCATCCCCTCCGGGCCGCCGCGGAAGGCGTCGCGGAGATCCCGGCCGAGGTGCGGCGCGAGCAGGCCGGCGCACCGGTCGATCTCGCGCCGGAAGACCGCCTCGTCGCGGTAGAGGCCGCGGCCCGCCTGCGGGTGGAGGCCGTCCGGCCCGGGAAGCAGGAAGACCGCCTCCCGGGCGGCCGCCTCCTCGGCCAGCGTCGATACCCGCTCGCGGTCGCGGCGCCGCAGCAGGGCCGCGGCGTCCTCGCCGCGGGCGCAGACCACCGTCCGGCGGTGAGGGAACCTGCGGCGGCCCAGCTGCAACGTGTAGGCGACGTCCGAGATCTCCGGCGCCGCCGCCGGGTCCTCCGGCTTCTCGAGGTGGGCGGCGAGCGCGTCGGTAGCGCGCTCGAGCGCTTCGGCGCTGCGCGCCGACAGGACCAGGAGGTCCCAGGGACGCGACGGCGCAAGCGTCGCCGCCGGCGCTTCCTCGACCACCAGGTGGGCGTTGGTGCCGCCGATGCCGAAGGCGCTCACCCCGGCGCGGCGCGGCCGGCCCGGCGCCGCCGGCCACTGCTCGAGCTCGGTGACCAGCCGCACCGGAGCGGCGGCGAAATCGATCTCCGGGTTGGGGCGGACGACGTGCAGGGTGGGAGGGATCTGCCGATGTTCCAGCGCCAGCACGGTCTTGATCAGGCTGGCGATCCCGGCGGCGGCGTCGAGGTGGCCGACGTTGGTCTTCACCGAGCCCAGGCCGCAGAAGCCGCGGCGGCTGGTGTGAGGGCGGAAGGCCCGCGCCAGCGCCTGCACCTCGATGGGGTCGCCCATGCGGGTGCCGGTGCCGTGCGCTTCGACGTAGGAGAGCGTCGCCGGGTCGATGCCGGCGGCGGCCCACGCCTCGGTGAGCACCTCGGCCTGCCCCTCGACGCTCGGCGCGCTGTAGCCGACCTTGAGGCTGCCGTCGTTGTTCACCGCCGAGCCGCGCAGCACCGCCCGCACCGTGTCGCCGCCGGCGAGCGCGTCGCTCAACCGCTTGAGCGCCACCACCCCGCCGCCGTGGCCGAAGAGGATGCCGGCGGCGCCGGCGTCGAAAGCTCGGCAGCGACCCTCGGGCGACAGCATCCCGCCCTCGTGGGACCGGTAGCCGGCGAGCAGGTTGACGTTGATCGACGCCGCGCCGGCGAGCGCCAGGTCGCATTCGCCGTTGAGCAGGCTGGCGCAGGCGAGATGGACCGCGACGAGCGCGGTCGAGCAGGCGCACTGCACGGTGAAGCTCGGCCCCTTGAGGTTGAGCTTGTAGGAGATCCGGGTGGCGAGCGAGTCGCCGGCGTTGGCGATCAGCAGCCGCAACGGGTCCATGACGCCGCCTCCCGCCGCGGCGTCCGGCATCAGGTTGCAGAGCAGGTAGGTGCTGAGGGTGGCGCCGGCGAAGACGCCGGCCGGCCGCCGCTCCGCCTCGGGATCGTAGCCGGCGCTCTCGAGAGCTTCCCAGGCAAGCTCGAGCAGGACGCGCTGCTGCGGGTCGAGGATCTCGGCCTCGTCCGGCTCGAAGCCGAAGAACGCCGCGTCGAAGCAGTCGAGGTCGGCGAGCTGGGCGGTCACCGGCACGTAGCCGGAGGCGCGGCGCACGGCGGCCGGCACCCCCAGCAGCTCCAGCTCCCGGTCGCTCAACCGCCGCGCGGCATCGACGCCGTCGCGCAGGTTGCGCCAGAACGCCGCCAGATCGCGGGCCCCGGGAAAGCGCCCGGCCATGCCGACCACCGCCACCTCGGTGCCGTCGTATTCGGCGCCGCTCGCCGCGCCGTCTGCCCTCTCCCTGGAGGGGTCGTCATCACCGGTCACCGCGGCCCCGCTTCAGCCACGGCGCTTCCGCTGCTGCGCTGCCTTGCGGCGTTCGCCGCGGCCGCGGCTGGCGGCGAGGGCCGGCGGCGAGCCCGCCGCCTCGGCCTCCGGGTCGCCGCCGATCAGGCGGGCGAGCGCCGCGACCGTCGGCGCCTCGTAGAGGCTGACCTCGGAGATGCCCACCTCGAGCCTCTCCTGCAGCCTGCTGACGACCCGCAGGCCGGCCAGGGAGTTGCCGCCCAGCTCGAAGAAGTTGTCGTGCAGCCCGACCGGCTCGATCCCCAGGATCTCCTGCCAGATGGCGGCGACCCGCCCTTCCAGCTCGCTCGCCGGCGCCACGTACGAGTTGGCAAGGGCGGGGCGGGGATGGGCGGCTCGCTCCGGCGCGCCGTCCTGGCCTCCCTGGCCGTCCGTGCGGCTCGCCGTATCCCCTGCGCCGGCCAGGCCCGCGAGATCGGCGAGCGACCCTGCCCGCTCGTGCCGCTCGCGGCGGAGGTCGAACGGCAGAGTCGAGACCAGGACCCGCGGCAGGCCGCAGCCGGCGATGCGCTCGAACAGCTCGACCCCCTCGCGCGAGCTGAGACCCGCTTCGAGATCCTGCTCACGCCAGGCGCGCAGCTCTTCGGGCACCTGGGTGGCGGCCGCCATGCCGGTCTCGCGCCAGGCGTCCCAAGCGATCGCCACCGCCGGCACGCCGCGGCGCGCCAGGTGCGCCGCGAACGCGTCGAGGAAGGAGTTGGCCGCCGCGTAGTCGAGCTGGCCGGGCGGCGCCAGCACCGCGGTGATCGAGGAGGCCAGCACGAAGAAATCGAGCGGCCGCCCGGCGACCGCCGCAGCGACCGCCAGGGCGCCTTGGACCTTCGGCGCCAGCACGCGCTCCGCCGCCGCGCGCGTCCTGCCGTAGAGGAGGCCGCCGCCCGGCACGCCGGCGGCATGGATGACCCCGTTGACCGGGCCGAACCGCCGCTCGGCCGCCGCCACCACTGCCGCGACCGCCGCCCGATCGGCGACATCCGCCGACAGCGCCAGCACCTCCGCGCCGAGCCGCTCGATGTCCAGCAGGCGGCACAGCTTGCGGCGGGTCGCATCCCCCTCGTCGTGCGCCGCGAGCCAGCTCTCCCACGCCGCGCGCTCGGGCAGTGGCGAGCGGCCGACCAGCACCAGGCGCACCCCTTCCCGCGCGCCGCCCCGCCGCGCCAGATGCTCGGCGAGCTCGAGCCCGATGCCGCCCAGGCCGCCGGTGATCAGGCAGACTCCCCGCGGCCGCAGGCGGGACGGCGCGCCCGCCTCCCTGGCGGCGAGCGGCAGCGGCTCGAAGACGCGCACGAAGCGTTGGCCGCGCCGGAAGGCGACCCACGGCTCGACCGCGGTGCGCGCCATCTCGGCCAGGATCTGCGCCGCCGCCGCCGTTCCCCGGCCGTCCGCCGGCGGCAGCAGGTCGATGGCGCGGCAGCTGACGTTCGGCAGCTCGCGGGGGATCACGGCACAGGGTCCTAGCGCGGTCGCCGGGAGCGGCGACAGGCCCTCCTCGCCGGTGATCTCGTGCAGGCCGCCGGTCACGACCGCCAGCGAAACCGGCCGGGCGAGGCCTGACTTCTTGAGCGCCTGGGCCAGGAACAGCAGGCTATGGAAGCAGCGGTCGAGCACCTTGCGGCTGTCCAGGCCGGAATCCTCGCCGCCTGCCGCATCGCCGCCGCCGGCCAGCGCCCACAGGTGAGCGACGTACCTGGGCGGCGCCGCGAGGCCGGCGAGCAGCGCCTCGTAGTCGGCGGCGCTGCCGGGAGCGACGGTGAAGGTCGCGGCGTCGAGTTGCGCGAAGCGCTCCCCGGCGAAGGCACGCACCACCCGCCGCCCGCCCGCGGCCAGGAGGTCTGCCAGCGCCGCTCCGCAGTCGATCGCGGCGGTGGCGTCGCGCGCCTCGTGGCTCCCGGCCGCGCCGTCCAGGAGCAGCAGCCACAGGTCCTCGTTGCCAGGGTCCTCGCTGCCGGCGGCCGGACCGCTCGCCAAGGGCGCCTGCTTCCAGACCGGCACGTAGGTCCAGTCCAGCGGCTCGCGCCGCCGCCCCCTGCCGGCCTCGCGCCCCGCTGCGGTCCGCCCCCGCGGCAGCGGCTCCACCCAGTAGCGCTGGCGTTCGAAGGGATAGGCCGGCAGCGACACCCGCCGGCGCTCCTCGGCGGCGCCGAACGCTTCCCAGTCGATCCCGCCGCCGGCCAGCCAGAGGCGGGCCACGGCCGCCCCCAGCACCTCGCCGTCGTCCGCCCGCGTCCTGGGATGGCGCATCGAGGCGATGACCGCCTGCCCCGGCAGGCGCGCCGGGTGCTCGCGGGCGAGGCTCGCCAGCGTGTCGCCGGGGCCGACCTCGAGCAGGATGCGCTGCGGCTCGGCGAGCAGCAGGGCGAGGCCGTCCGAGAAACGCACCGTGCCGCGCAGCTGCCGCCCCCAGTAGCCCGGGTCGGTGGCCTCCTCGGGCAGCAGCCACCGCCCGGTCAGGTTCGACAGGATCGGGATGCGCGGCGGCGACAGGCGCAGCCGGCCGACAGCGGCGATGAACGGTTCCAGGATCGGATCGGCGGTCGGGGAGTGGAAAGCGTGCGAGGTGTGCAGCCGCCGGGCGGTGATACCCCGCGCCGCCAGCGCCGCCGCCAGCTCGGCGGTCGCGACCGGGCTGCCGGAGACGACGCAGAGGCCGGGGCGGTTGACCGCGGCCAGCGACAGGGCGCCGTCCCCGCCGCCGGAGCCATTCTCGCCGCCGCGGCCGAGCAGCGCGGCCACCTCGGCTTCCGGCAGCGGCACGGCCAGCATCGCGCCCGGCGCCATGCGTTGCATCAGCCGGCCGCGTTCGACGACCAGCGCCACGGCGTCCTCCAGGCTGAAGACCCCGGCCAGGCAGGCGGCCGCCACCTCGCCGATCGAGTGGCCGAGGAGGGCGCTCGGGCGCACCCCCCACGCCAGCCACAGGCACGCCGCCGCCCAGCTCACGGCGAACAGGGCGGGCTGGGCGATCTCCGTCTGCTCCAGGCGCGCGGCGGCGGCGGCCCGATCGCCCCCGCCGCCCCCCGCCGCGCTCCCCGCGGTCCCCGCGGTCCCCTCGCCGTACAACGCCGCATGCAGGTCGAACGGCAGCAGCTCGCGGCAGCGGTCGAACGCCTCGCGGAAAACCGGCTCCGCCTCGTAGAGGCCGCGCCCCATGTCGAGGTATTGCGCCCCCTGGCCGGGGAACAGGAAGGCGACGGGGTGCTCGCCCGGCGACGGGACGGAGGTCAGCAGGCGCTCGGGGTCGCGGCCCTCGAGCGCGCCGGCCGCCGCCGCCATGTCGCTGCAGAGCAGTGCGCGGCGGTGCCGGAACGTCTTGCGGCCGATCTGCAGCGTATGGGCGACGTCGGGAAGCTGCAGCTCGGGCCGCGCGCGCAGGTGGTCGGCCAGGCGCGCGGTCGCGCGGTCGAGCGCCGCCTCGCTTTTCGCCGACAGCGCCAGCAGCTGCCAGGGGCGCGCACGCCGGCCGCCGGCCGCCGCCGCCGTGGCCGCTTCCGGGGGCGCCTCCTCGAGCACCACGTGGGCATTGGTGCCGCCCATGCCGAGCGAGGTGACGCCGGCGCGCCGGGGGCCGCCCCCCGCGACCTCCCACGGCCGCAGCCCGGTGTTGACGAAGAACGGGCTGTTGGCGAGGTCGAGCCGCGGGTTGGGAGTGCGGAAGTGCAGGCTCGGCGGCAGGGTGCGGTGGTGCAGGCAGAGCACCGCCTTGATCAGGCCGCAGACGCCGGCCGCCGTGTCGAGATGGCCGATGTTGGTCTTCACCGAGCCGATGGCGCAGGCGCCCCGCCGCGGAGTGTGGGCGGCGAACGCCTGGGTGAGGGCGGCAAGCTCGATCGGGTCGCCGAGCGCGGTGCCGGTGCCGTGGCACTCGACATAGGAGACGGTCGCGGGATCGACGCCGGCATTGGCGTAGGCGAGCCGGTAGAGCTGCACCTGGCCGTCGACGCTCGGGGCCATGAAGCTGACCTTGTGCGAGCCGTCGTTGTTGCAGGCCGAGCCCCGGACGACCGCGTAGACGTGGTCGCGGTCGGCGACCGCCTCGGCCAGGCGCTTGAGCACCACCACACCGCAGCCGTGGCCGCTGACGAAACCGGTCGAGGCGGCGTCGAAAGCGCGGCAATGGCCGTCGCGCGAGACGGTGCCCCCCTCCTGGTAGAGGTAGCCGGAGCGCTCGGGCAGGTGGATGGAGACGCCGCCGGCGATCGCCATGTCGCAGTCGCGGTTGAGCAGCGCCTGGCAGGCCGAGTGCACCGCCACCAGCGAGGTCGAGGAGGCGCTCTGGATGGTGATGCTCGGCCCCGTGAGGTTGAGCTTGTAGGAGACGCGCGCGGTGAGCGGGTCCTTGTCGTTGCCGAGCGACGCCTGCAGGGTGTCGGCCGAGGCCTCGAGCTCGAGGTGCGACAGCAGGTTCATCAGCAGGTAGGTGTTCATGCTGAGGCCGGCATAGACCCCGATGCGGCCCGGGAAGCGGTCGGCGTCCCAGCCGGCGTCTTCGAGCGCCTCCCACGAGCATTCGAGGAAGACGCGGTGCTGCGGGTCCATCAGCTCGACCTCGCGCGGGTTCAAGCCGAAGAACGCAGCGTCGAAGAGGTCCACGCCGCCCAGGATGCCCTTGGCCTTGACGTAGTCGGGGCGCGCGACGAGATCGGGATCGACGCCGGCGGCGATCAGCTCCTCGGCGGTGAAGAAGGTGATCCCCTCGCGGCCGGCGACCAGGTTGCGCCACAGGCTGGGGGCGTCCGGAGCGCCCGGGAAGCGTCCGGCGAGGCCGATGATCGCGAGATCGGCCGCACGGCCGATGATCGCAAGATCGGCCGCACGGCCGATCACCGCGAGATCGCCTGCACGGCCGGGTGCCGCGCCGCCGGGGGCCGGCGCGGCACCCCCTGCATCGCCGGCGATCGGCGCCGCCGCCTTGGCGAGGTGGCGGGCGAGGGCGCCGATCGTCGGATACTGAAAGAGGTCGAGCAGCGGCAGCTCGCGGCCCAGTGCCTCGCGCAGGCGGGCGTGCACCTTGGCGAGCAGCAGCGAGTGGCCGCCGAGGTCGAAGAAGTTGTCGTCCAGCCCGACGCTCGGCAGCTTCAGCTCCTCGCGCCAGACGGCGGCGATGGCGCGCTCCAACCCGGACCGCGGAGCCGCATAGGCCGCCGCCAGCTCCGGGCGGGCGCGCTCGGGCGGCGGCAGGCGTGCGGCGTCCACCTTGCCGTGGGCATTGCGCGGCAGCTCGTCGAGCAGGACGAGGGCGGCCGGCACCATCGCCGCGGGCAGCTTCTGCCGCAGCCACGCGAGCAGCTCGCCGGCGTTGGGCCGCGTCCCGCCCGCGCCGCCGTCCGGCACCGCGTAGCCGACCAGCCGCGGCTCGCCGTCCTCGCCGCGCACCAGCGCCGCCGCCGCGCGCACCCCCGGGTGGGCGGCAAGCGCCGCCTCGATCTCGCCCAGCTCGACGCGGACGCCGCGCACCTTCACCTGCCGGTCGCGGCGCCCGAGGTAGACCAGGTTGCCGTCGGCCCGCAGCGCGGCGAGGTCGCCGGTGCGGACCATGCGGCCGCCGCCGCCCGAGGCATCGGGCAGGAAACGCGCGGCGGTGTCGTCCGGCCTGCCGGCATAGCCTCTGGCGACGCCGTCGCCGGCGATGTACAGCTCGCCGGTGCAGCCGACCGGCAGCTGCCGGAGGTGACGGTCGAGCACGTAGGCACGCTGATTCATCAGCGGCGTGCCGATCGGCGGCTGGCCTGGACCGGTCAGGGCGGCCGGCCCGACATCGTAGATGGTCGAGCAGATGGCGGTCTCGGTCAGGCCGTAGCCGTTGACGATACGCAGCTCCCCAGTTCGCGCCAGCAGCCCCGCGACGCCGGCCGCCGGCAGCGCCTCGCCCCCCACCAGCAAGAGGCGCAGCCGCGGCAGCCGCTCGCCCAGGGCATCGAGGCCGGCGAGCATCGCCGGCACGGTCGAGACGATCGACACCTGGTGGCGGGCGATCAGCCCGGCCAGGGCGGCAACGTCGAGCAGCTCGTGGCGCTGCGGCAGCACCACGGCGCCGCCCGTGCATAGCAGCGGGAAGACCTCGCCGATGAAGCTGGCGAAGGCGACCGAGCTGAGCGGCAGGATGCGGTCGGCGGGCCCCGGCCGGTAGCTCCGTGCGAACGCGGCGATCAGGTTGACCAGGCTGCGGTGCTCGACGAGCACCCCCTTGGGCTGGCCGGTCGAGCCCGAGGTGAAGATGACGCAGGCCAGGTTGCCCGCGTCCGCGGCCGCCGGCGTGCCCCCCGCCAGGGCACCCGCCGCTGCCGCCGCCGGCGCCCCGTCCTCGCCCAGGCAGAGGACGCGCGGTCCGGCGCCGCCGGCCGGCTCGACCAGCGGGCGGAGCTCCGGATGGGTGAGGACGAAAGCCGCCCCCGACGCCGCCAGCAGCTGCGCGACGCGGTCGCGCGGCGACTCGGGATCGATCGGCAGGTAGGCGCCGCCGGCCGCGAGCACGCCCAAGGCGGCGCTCACCACGTCAAAGGAGCGCTCCACGCAGATGGCGACCACCACCTCGGGACCGACGCCCAGCCCGGCCAGCGCCCGTGCCAGCCGACCGGCGCGGCGATCCAGCTCGCCGTAGGTCAGCTCGCGGCCGGCGACGATCAGCGCCACCGCGCCGGGGGTGGCCGCCGCCTGCTCGGCGAACAGCCGGGCGAGCGACGCCCGGTCGCGGTACGGGACGCGGGTGTCGTTCCACGCCGCAAGCTGCGACCGCTCGGCGGCGCCGAGCAGCGCCAGCTCCGAGACGGCGACGCCGGGGTCCGCCAGGGCCGCCGCCAGCAGCCGCTCGTAGTGGCCGGCCAGGCGCTCGACGGTCGGGGCGTCGAACAGGTCGGTGCGGTAGTCGAAGCTCGCGATCAGCCTGCCGCCGGCCTCGCCGAGGGTGAGGGTGAGGTCGAACTGGGCGATGCGCTGCGGCAGCGGCAGGAGCTCGAGCCCCAGGCCGCCATCCAGCTCGACCCGCGAGCCCGGCTCGCCGAGCGCGAAGCCGGTCAGGTCCTGCCCGTCGCCGAGCTGTGCTCGCTGCAGCACGAACAGCACCTGGAAGAGCGGCGAGCGGGAGGGGTCGCGCCGCGGCTGCAGCCTCTCGACCAGCAGCGGGAACGGGTAATCCTGGTGGGCGAAGGCGTCCAGCGCGTCGCGGCGAGTGCGCGCGACCAGCGCCGCGAACGCCGGGTCGCCGGCGAGATCGGCGCGCAGCACCAGCGGATTGACGAAATACCCGGCGGTGCGGGCGAACGCCGCGCGGCTGCGGGCCGCGCTGACCGTGCCGAGCGGCAGATCGGTCTCGCCGCAGTAGCGGTGGAGCAGCGCCGCGAACGCGGCGAGCAGGACGGCGAACGGCGTGGCGCCGGCCGCCCGTGCCTGCCGATGCACGGCGCCGGCCAGCGGCCCGGCGAGAGCCCGCCGCACGGCGCTGCCGGCGGTGGTCGAGACGGGCGGCCGCGGCCGGTCGGACGGCAGGTCGAGGACCGGCAGCTCGCCGGCCAACCGCTCGCGCCACCAGGCCCAGAGCGTTTCGCCGGCGCTGCCGGCAAGCATGCTCTCCTGCCAGAGGGCGAACTCGGCATAGCCCGGAGCGGCAGCCGGCAGCCGCGGCGGGCCGCTCGCGCGCCGCGCCGCGTAGAGCGCCGCCAGCTCGTCGAGCAGCACCGCCAGCGACCAGAAATCGGTGACGATGTGGTGCATCGCCAGCAGCAGCACCCACTCGGACCCGGGACGCGCGTAGAGGCTCAGGCGCAGGAGCGGCCCGTGCGCGAGGTCGAAAGGGCGGCTGCTGTCCCAGGCGAGCCGGTCTGCCAGCTCCGCCTCGCTCCACGCCGCTCCATCGTGGACGCTCACCGGGAGCGCGCCGCGTGCGGCGACGCGCTGCACCGGCTCGCCCGCGACCGCGGGGAAGGTGGTGCGCAGGGCGGGGTGGCGCGCGATCAGCGCCTGGAAGGCTGCCACCAGCCCCGCCACCTCGATCTCGCCGCGCAGCCGCACCGCGTTGGGGACGTGGTAGGCGGAGCTCGCCGGCGCCAGCGCGTGCAGGAACCAGAGCGAGAGCTGGCCCTGCGAGAGCCTGTAATCCCCGGCGCCGCCGCCAGCGGCGGGCGTGGCCCCGGGCGCCGCTCGCCGCCCCTGCCGCAGCGACGCGGCCAGCTCCGCCAGGCTCATCTCCGAGAACAGCGTCTCCATCTCGACGCCGACCCCGGTGCGCGTCTCGATCGCGTGCATCAGCTCGACCGCCGCCAGCGAGTCGAGCGCGTAGGCGGCGAGCGGCCGGCGGGGGTCGACGGCGCCGGCGGCGATGCGGGCGTGCCGCGCCGCCTCCTCGCTCAGCCAGCCCAGCAGGTCCTCGCCATCCGGGGCGCCGCCGGCGTCCGGCAGCGGGGGCCTGCCCGGCCCCCGATCGCTCTCGTCCTCGTCACCGCTCATGCGTTCGCCTTCGCTGCCAGGCCGCGCCGTCCAGGTCGCCAACGTCCGGCTCGCGGCATCTCCCGGCGGCCGATTCCTCTACCAGATAGGTGCATCTCTGCAACGAATACGGCATGGCGCCGCCTGGCTCCTGCTCGCCGACGCGGCCCCTCGGCGACCCCCGCCAGGGCCCAGGCGCTCACCCGCCAGGCCGCACCGGCGCCGTGCCAGCAGCGTTGAAACGCAGTTGCCGCTTGGCGGATCTTGGCGCTAGACTCGCGGCCCGTGAGCCGCGCCGCCGAGGAGAGCAACCGCCGGCTGCTCCGCGCGCGCGACGCGATGGACCGCAGCTACGCCCAGCCGCTCGCCGTCGCCGCGCTGGCCCGGATCGCCTGCGTCTCCGCGGCGCACTTCATCCGGACCTTCCGCGCGGCGTTCGGCGAGACGCCTCACCGCTACCTCCAGCGCCGCCGGGTCGAGCGCTCGATGTTCCTGCTGCGCGAGAGCGACCGCAGCGTCACCGACATCTGCCTCGACGTCGGCTTCACCAGCCTCGGCACGTTCAGCCGCACGTTCCGCGAGATCGTCGGCCGGTCGCCGCTCGCTTACCGCCGCGGCAGCGCGCCGGTTGAGGGCGCGGTCCCCACCTGCTTCACGATGGCATGGGCGCGACCGAGCAGTTTCGGAGAAGCCGGCCGGCCGAGCGGCACGGTAGAGTCGACGCCATGAAGAACTTCAACGCGATCACCCACGCGCACGTCTGGGTCCTCGACCACCAGGAGGCGCTCGACTTCTACGTCGGGAAGCTCGGACTGGAGGTCAAGGCCGATTACACCCGCGGCGGCTTCCGCTGGCTGACCGTCGGCGTCGCCGGCGAGCCGGTCCCCGAGATCGTGCTCGACGTCCCCGGCCCGCCGGTGATGGACGAGAAGACCGCCGAGCAGGTTCGGGAGCTCGTCACGAAGGGCGCGACCGGGGTGGTCATGGTGCTCCGCACCGACGACTGCTTCGGCACCTACGAGCGGCTCTGCGCCAAGGGCGTCGAGTTCACGCAGGAGGCGACCGACCACGGCTACGGGATCGACTGCGGCCTGCGCGACCCGTTCGGCAACCAGATCCGCATCCTGCAGCCGAAGGCCTGGCAGGGATAGCCATGCCCTAGCCAAGCGAGCGTTTACCGAGCTTCCAGGTGACGCCGCATTGGGCGCCGACGTCGGGGGTGTTGTCATTGTGCACGATGTTTTCGATCAGGTCGAAGGTCCAGACGAACGCACCGCGCTGGCTGTGGATGCCGGCAAGCACTTCGAATTTCGTCTGGTTGAGCTCGATGGCGTCCGCATGGCGAAAGACGCTCGGACTGATGTAGAGCTGCACCACGGCCGAGGTGCGGCGTGTGATCCCGCGCTCGTAGGCGCCGGTGAAGGCGGGAACCGCGCGCTTGTCGACCCGGGGGTCGGGTTGGGGGCCGCCGAAGCGCACCGCGCTGACATCGAGGTAGATGCCGTGCGGGCCAACGGTGCGGTGCAATGCGAGTTGCAGGCCGAGGTCGCTGCCGCCGGTCGACAGCGCACCGCGGGAGCGGACCGCGGCCTTGACGGCGGTTACCAGGATCAGGTCCCAGCGGGTCGCGGCCGGCAACAGGCGATAACGGACGCCAAGGATGGGGTCGCTCAGCCCACTGCCGGGAGCGCCAATCTCGACCACGCGCTCGCGGCCCACCTGGTAGACGACACCGAACTGGTTCTGCGTCACGAAGTCGCGGCCATCCTGGCCGAGCCCGAAGGCGCGGTGGTAGGCCTCGATGGCGGGGTCGAACACACCGCCCGTGAAGTAGTAGAACGGCAGCGTGCTGAAGAAGCTCAGTCGCTCCGTCGATCGATAGTGGAGGGTGGTGGCGAGCAGCCCGAACTCGCCGTCGAGATAGAGGAGGTCCCGGTTCTTCGACAGCAGCGCCGTGGCGTCCGCGGCGATGAAGGGCTCGCGGACACCGCGCAGGAACAGAAAACCGCGGACGAGAGAGGTCTTGGCGAAGGTGTTGGTATGGGTGAGGTCGGTCTCGACCGTCCAGCCCTCGCCGAGCGCCTCCGAGCGCTCGGTCGGCATCATCTCGAGCCGCGTGAGATGCAGCGGCGTCATGTCGCGCTCGCGCAGCGGTCCCTGCAGACTGTAATCCTCGGCCCCGGCGCCGGCGGTCAAGACCGCCGCCAGCACCAGCGCGCAGGAGAGCTCGCGGTGGACGCG
>DATKFK010000501.1:0-4157 GCA_035544375.1 Thermoanaerobaculia bacterium | reverse complement strand
TCCGTCTGTCCCGTGATCGCGCCGAGGACGCGGAAATAGGCCGCCAGCAGGATGCTCTTGATCGGCACCCCCAGGGAGCCGGCCAGGCGCTTCAACCCGACGGTGCGGTCCGGCCCCAGGCTCGCCGAGAAGTCCCGCACGCGCGGCGAACCGGCCGCGGCTCCCGGCTCGGCGGGCCGGCCCGGCAAGCGCAGCCGGGGAGCGCCGGCGAGCTGGCGCAAGAAGAATTGCCGGCCCTCCAAGGCGGCGACGACGCGGCGTTCGAGGGCGACGAAGTCGCGGAAGGTAGCAGCCGGCGGCGGCGGCAGGGCGGCCGAGCTCCGCCCGCGCAGGTGACGGTAGAGCTGGAACAGCTCGGCGATCATGCTGGCGACGCTCCAGCCGTCCATGATGGCGTGATGCTCCGTCCAGGTGAGCTGCAAGACCTCGTCGCCAAGCTGATGGACGCGAAAACGCAGCAGGGGCGCGATCGAGATGTCGAACTTCTGGCGCCGCTCGGCGGCAAGGGCCGCCTTGAGCAGGCGCTCCTGCTCGGCCGCGGCCACGCCGCGCAGGTCTTCGACGACCAGCGGCGCCGAAGCCCGCGCGTACACGAGCTGGAGCGGCTCGCCGAAGCGGCTCAGATCGAAAGCGGTGCGCACGATTGGATGCCGTTCCACGAGCAGGTCGAGGGCGCCGCGCAACGCCTCCGCGTCGAAGGCGCCGGTGAGCTTCACGCTGCTGACGTTGTGGTAGAGCGTCGACTCCGCCGAGAATTCGCTGTGGAACAGCATGCCGGTCTGCAGGACGGTCAGCGGGTACGCGTCTTCCAGGCCGGCGGGCAGGGCCTCGCGATCGCCCGGCGCCAGCAGCGCAAAGGGGGCCGTGGCGGCGGCGAGCTCCGCCTCGCTGGTCTCGAGATGAGCGGCCAGCTGGCGGACGGTCTGGTGCTCGAAGAGCTGCGGCAGGGTGAAATGGAGACCCCGCTCCGCGGCCCGGGCGCGCACGCGAAGACTGAGGATGGAGTCGCCGCCAAGGCTGAAGAAGCGGTCGTCGATGCCCACCCGGTCGAGTCCCAGGACCTGCTCCCAGATCTCGGCCAGCGCCGCCTCGGTGTCGTTGCTCGGCGGTTGGTAGTCGTGCGCTTCCTCGCGCCGAGCGATGGAGAGGCCGAGCAGCGCCTTCCTGTCCACCTTCAGGTTCTCGGTGAGCGGCAGGTTCTCGAGCAGCACGAACGCCGCGGGGACCATGTAGTCCGGCAGCTGGCCGGCAAGCAGGTCGCGCAGCTCGGCGGCGGCAGGCGCCGGCCCCGCCTTCGGCACGACGTAGGCGACCAGGCGCCGGTCGCCGCCTTCATCCTCCTTGGCCAGGACAATGGCCTCGCGCACCTGCGGATGTGCCTGAAGGGCGACCTGGATCTCCTCCAGCTCGATGCGGAAGCCGCGGATCTTGACCTGGTGGTCGATGCGTCCGAGATATTCGAGCTCGCCAGCCGGCAGCAGGCGCCCGAGGTCGCCGGAGCGATAGAGCCGGGCCCCGGGCTCGCCGCGCGGCCCGCAGCAGGGATCCGGAACGAAGCGCGCGGCCGTCAGCTCGGGCCGGCCGAGATAGCCGCGGGCGAGACCGGCGCCGCCGATGCAGAGCTCGCCGGCGACGCCGATCGGCGCCGGCTGGAAGGCGGCATCCAGGACGTAGGCGGCGAGATCGGGTATCGGCCCGCCGATCACGCTTCCCCTCCCCGCCCGGGCATCCGCCCCGCGCAAGGGGCGGTAGGTGACGTGGACGGTGGTTTCGGTGATGCCGTACATGTTGACCAGCCGCGGCCGCTCGTCGCCGTGGCGCCGGAACCAGGGCGCGAGCCGGAACGGCTCCAGCGCCTCGCCGCCGAAGATCACCAGGCGGAGGTCGGCGAGGGCCGCGCCGGGGGCCGCGGCCTCGTCGGCATGCATCAGCTGGGCGAAGGCAGAGGGCGTCTGGTTGAGCACCGTCACCCGCTCGGCGGCGAGCAGCTGACGGAACGCTTCCGGCGTGCGGCTCACCAGGTAGGGCACCACCACCAGCCGGCCGCCATGGACCAGCGCCCCCCACAGCTCCCAGACGGAGAAGTCGAAGGCATAGGAGTGAAAGAGAGTCCAGACATCCGCGGCGTCGAAGCGGAACCATGGCCAGGTGGCCTGGAAGAGCCGCACGACGTTGGCGTGGCTGACCACCACTCCCTTGGGCTTGCCCGTCGAACCCGAGGTGTAGATAACGTAGGCGGCGCTGCTGCCGTCCGCGGGCGGAGGCGGCAGATCGCCCGCGGGCCGGCGGGCGAGGTCGTCCGCCTCGGCGTCGAGCCGGACCGCCACCGCGCCGCCCGGCAGCTCGGCCAGCGTCGCCGCCGTGCCCACCACCACCCGCGCGCCGGAGTCTTCCAGCATGAAGTCGCGGCGCTCGCGGGGATAGCTCGGATCGAGCGGGACGTAGGCGCCTCCCGCCTTGACGATGGCGAGCACCGAGACGACGAGGTCGAGCGAGCGCTCGAGGCAGAGGCCGACCCGCTCCTCGGGCCCGACCCCCAGCTCGCGCAGGCGATGGCCGAGCCGGTTGGCCCGCCGGTCGAGCTCGGCATAGGTCAGCTGGGCGCCCTCGCAGGTGACCGCCGGGGCGTGCGGGGCGCTGCGGACGCGCGCCGCGAAGAGCGCCGCCAGGCCGGCGCCTGCCGGCAGCCGCTGCCCGGCGTCACCCCACTCCCTGAGCAGCTGGTGGCGCTCGGCCGGGGAGAGCAGCGGCAGCTCCGCCACCAGGCTCGCCGGCTGGCGCGCGATCGCCGCGAACAGGTTCTCGAGCTGGGCCACCTGGCGGCGCGCCGTGGCGGCGTCGAACAGGTCGCGGTCGTACTCGAGGGCGCCGCCGAGCTGACCGTCGCGCAGCGACAGGGTCAGGGTCAGATCGAACTTGGGGGTGCTGTTGGGAACGATGAGGATGCGGCAGGCGAGGCCCGGCAGCTCCAGGCTCTCGAGCGGCGCGTTCTGGAGCACGAACATCGCGCGGAAGAGCGGCGCCGCCCCCAGATCCCGATCCGCCGCGGCCTCCTCGACCAGGCGCTCGAACGGCAGGTCCTGGTGCGCGTACGCGCCGAGCGCCACGTCGTGCACGCGCCGCAACAGCTGCCTCACGGTCGGCGCCCCGCCAAGGTCCACCCGCAGCACCAGGGTGTTGACGAAGAATCCGATCAGCCCTTCGATCTCCCGGCGGTTGCGGTTGGCGATCGGCGTGCCCACCAGCACGTCGTGCTGGTTGGCCGACCGGCCGAGGAGGATCACGAAGCCGGCGGCGAGGGTCATGAAGGGGGTCACCGCCTCGCGCCGGCTGAGGGCGGCGAGCTGCTGCGAGAGCGCGGCGGACAGCTGCATCCGCACGGCGCCGCCGCGGCGGCTCGACACCGCCGGCCGCGGGCGGTCGGCCGGCAGATCGAGCCGGCGCGGCGCGCCGGCGAGCTGGTTGCGCCAGTAGGCAAGCTGGGCGTCCAGCACCTCTCCTTGCAGCCAGTCGCGCTGCCAGCGGGCGAACTCGCGGTACTGGATCGGCAGCTCCGGCAGCGGCGAGGCGTGGCCGCGCTGGAACGCGCCGTAGATGACGGCGATCTCGCGCAGCAGGACGCCGATCGACCAGCCGTCGGAGATGATGTGGTGCATCGTCGCCAGCAGCATGTGGTGCCGCGGCGACAGGCGCAGGAGCACGACGCGCAGCAGCGGCGGGGCCGACAGGGTGAACGGACGCCTCGCCTCCTCGCGCGCCAGGCGCCACGCCTCGCGGAGCGGCACGCCTTCACCAGGTGTCCCGGCCAGGGAGACCACCGGCAGCGCCACCTCGGCGCGGTCCGCGATCACCTGGACCGGGCCGTGCACCGTCGCGGCGAAGCTGGTGCGCAGCGCTTCGTGGCGGCGCACCACCTCGGCAAAGGTGCGCCGCAAGAGCCCGACCTCGGGCGCGCCGAGGTCGCCGTGGAGCTCGAGGCCGCCGGGCATGTTGTAGGCCGCGCTGTTCGGCTCCAGCTGGTCGAGGAACCAGAGCCGCTGCTGGGCAAACGACAGCGGTGCCCGGGCGCCAGGCGGCGGCGTCGAGTCTCGCGCCGCCAGGGTCGGCGCGGGGGGCGCGCCGCGGGCCGCCGCCCGCGCCTCTTCGACCACCCGGGC
>DATKFK010000500.1:0-7109 GCA_035544375.1 Thermoanaerobaculia bacterium | reverse complement strand
GCCCGTCCCCGCCCAGACGACGTTGGGATCGGACGGAGCCACGGCCAGCGCGCCGATCGAGGAAACCGGCTGGTCGTCGAAGATGGGCCGCCAGTGGACCCCCGCGTCGGTGGTCTTCCAGATCCCGCCGGATGCCGCGCCCGCGTAATACACGTTGGGGTCGCCGGGGACTCCCGCCACGGCCGAGACCCGGTTGCCTTCGGGGCCGATGTAGCGGAACTTCAGGGCGCCGAACGGGCCGGAGGGAGCGGCCGGGGAGCCGGTCGGCTCAGCCGCCTTCTCGGCGGCGCCGAGCACGGGACAGACGAGGAACGCGAGCGACAGCGCCAACCGCATCACCAGTTTCATTGCGCCTCCTGCAGGCCAGGTTCGGGTCCAGAGTCTATACGTCTGGTAGCCCCCGGAGGTTCCCGGCGGCCGGCGGCCTGGGGTGAGCCGCGGCCGCAGGTGATGCCGGTGTCCCGGGCGGGACGTCTGCAGGCAGGGCTAGGCCGAAGTTCCCCACCGCGGTTCCATCGCGCCCGGGGGCGGCATGCCCGGCATTCTACGCCGCGCCAGGTCGTATACCTCCGCCCGTGGTTGTATGGGTGCCCGGATGGATCGCCGTGTGTGGGGTAGAGTAGTGCCCATGAGCGATGACGATCCGGCGGCCCGCGGCCCGGCCACGGCCGATCACCTCCGCGACCGGCTGCGCAGCGTCGCCGCGCGCCTTCGCGAGGCTGCCGAAAACCTCGGCGGCGAGGTCATGATCGAGATTCCGAGCCGGCTGGGCGATCACGAAGGACTGCTGCTCGCGCTCGCCAACGAGCTCGAGGACCTGGTGAAGTAGCGCGCCCGCCCGGCTACCGGAAGAATTGCCGGACGAGCTACCTGAAGAGCCCCGGCAGCTGCTCGGGAGGCAGGGGCGGGCTGACCAGGAAGCCCTGGTACTCGTCGCAGCCGCTGGCGGCGAGGAAGCGCAGCTGCCCCTCGGTCTCCACCCCTTCGGCGATGACCCGGATTCCCAGGCCGTGCGCCAGGCTGACGATCGCCGTGACGATGGCGCGGCCTTCCTGGCTGCCCTCGATGTCGGCGACGAAGCCGCGGTCGATCTTGAGCGCGTCGACCGGGAACTGCTTGAGGTAGGCCAGCGCCGCGTGGCCGGTCCCGAAATCGTCGATGGCGATGCGCACGCCCTTGCCGCGCAGCGCCGCCAGCACCTCGATGGTGAGCGCGGCGTTCTGCATCGCCGCGCTCTCGGTGATCTCGATCTCGAGCAGGCGCGCGTCGAGCCCGGTCTCGTCCAGGATGCGGTGGATGCCGGCCGGCAGGCCGCGTTGCTGGAACTGCAGGGCCGATAGATTGACGGCGAGGCGCAGGTGGGGTTGGCCGGCGGCGTGCCAGGCCACCGCCTGCTCGCAGGCGCACCGCAACGCCCATTCGCCGATGGGCACGATGAGCCGCGCCTCCTCCGCGACGGCGATGAAGGCGTCGGGAGACACCAGGCCCCGGCTCGGGTGCTCCCAGCGCAGCAGGGCCTCGAAGCCAACGATGCGGCCGCTCGCCAGGTCCATCTGCGGCTGGTAGAAGAGCCTGAACTCGTTGCGTTCGAGCCCCTGGCGGAGGTCGTTTTCGAGCGTCAGCCGCTCGAGCGAGCGAGCGTTCATGGCCGGCGTGCAGAGCTGGTAGCCGTTGCGCCCCTGCTCCTTGGCGCGGTACATGGCGATGTCGGCGCTGGTGAGCAGCGCCTCGGCGTCGCCGCCGTCGGCCGGGAAGAGGCTGATGCCGATGCTGGTGGTCAGGTACAGGCGGTGGCCGTCCACCTCCACCGGCCGCGCGACCGTGGCCAGGATCTTCTCGGCCATCCTGGCGGCCTGGTTGCCACGGCCGACGTCGGGCAGCAGCAGGTTGAACTCGTCGCCGCCGACGCGGGCCACGGTGTCGCTCTTCCGCACCGACTGCCGCAGGCGCTCCGCCACCGCCTGCAGCAGGCGGTCGCCCGCGGCGTGGCCCAGGGTGTCGTTGACCAGCTTGAATTGATCGAGGTCGAGGAACAGCACCGCCAGGCCGCGGTGGTTGCGCCGCGCCAGGCCGAGAGCCTGGGTGAGGCGGTCGTGGAAGAGCATGCGGTTGGGCAGCCCGGTGAGGGCGTCGTGATAGGCCTGGTGGACGAGCTGGAACTCGGCATCCTTGCGCTTGGTGATATCGACCAGTGTGCCCTCGATGACCGGCTCCGGATCGCCGCCGAGCAGGTTGGCGTTCGCCAGCACCCAGACCGGCGTGCGGTCGGCGCGACGCAGCTCGAGCTCGGTCGAGGTGAGCGAGCCGCGCGTCAGCAGGCGATCGAGCAGCGCCTGGCGCTGCTGCGGCTCGGCATAGTAATCGATCATTTTTTTGCCGATGCACTCGCGGCTGGACGCGAAGCCCAGGATGCGCGCGAAGGCGTCGTTGCACTCGAGGATGTCGCTGGCGGTCGAGGTGCGGAAGACGCCGGCCAGGTTGCGCTCGAAAAGCGTGCGATAGCGCTCGGCGGCGGCGCGCAGCGCCGCCTCGGCGCGGCGGCGCTCGGTGACCTCGCGGAAGCTCCAGACGCGGCCGACCGGCTGGCCGTCGAGCAGCTGCGGCACCGAATAGCGCTCGATGATCCGGCCATCGGCGAACTCCAGCACGTCGAAGCTCTCGGCGGCCGGCGCGGCATACAGCTCGCGCACCTTGTCGAGGAACGACTGCGGGTCGCGCAGGCGGTCGAGCACGTAGGTGAGCAGGGCGGCATCGTCGCCGGTTGCGAGCAACTCGACAGGAAGCTCCCAGATCTGGGCGAAGCGGCGGTTGTAGGACACCACCTTGCCCAGCCGGTCGACGACCAGGATGCCGTCGGCGGTCGACTCGAGCGTCGAGCGCAGCAGCGAGAGGGAACGCCGGGTTTCGGCCTCGGCCGCGAGGCGCCGGCTGACGTCGTTGGCGAGGACGATGCGGGCCCGCCGGCCGGCGAAGACCAGCGAATGGGAGGCCACCTCGACCTCGATCACCTGGCCGTCCTTCTTGCGGTGCGTCCACTGGCTGTCCATGCGGTGGCCGACCAGGTTCGCCTTGAGATCGGCGAGCAGCGCCGGGATGGTCTCCGGCGGCCGGATGTCGTTGATGGACATGGCCAGGAACTCTTCCCGCGAGTAGCCATAGAGCCGGACCGCCGCCTCGTTGACCGCGAGGAAGCGCAGCGTCTCGGAGTCGTAGACCCACATCGGCAGGGGGTTGTGCTCGAAGAGCAGGCGATACTGCTCGTCGGCGTCGGGCAGACCGGAGGTTGCCGGCACAGGCGGGATGGCGGGGCTCGGCATAAGATGCCTGGGAAGGGAATTATAACCTTTCTGGGCGGCGGCCGCCGCCGCGACGAGACGCGCGGCGGCAGGTGCGACGGGATTCAGCGGACCTGCGCGATGGTGAACATGAAATGGTTACAAATTGACGAAGCTCGGAGGCGCGGCGCGCGCGGTGTCGGAGCGAGGGAGCGGCGGAGCTGAGAGAGCTGACCGAGGCGAGGGAGCACCCGGGCAGCGGCGCGCCCTGGGCTCAGCGCGCGACGTCCAAGCTGAGGCGCGTCCACATCCTTCCCGGGATGCCGTTGCGGGTCGCCGGCCGGAAGCGCGCCGCGTAGGCGGCGGCGAGCGCGGCGCGATCGACCTCGATCCGCGAGGTGTCGCCGCCGGCAATCCTGGCGGCCGCGACACGGCCGGTTTCATCCACCAGGACGGTGAGCTGGACGCGAGACTCCAGGCCGAAGCGGCGGGCGACGAATGCGGCGACGCTCGAACCGGAGCGGAGGCGGCGGGCAAACCCCCCGCGGTGGACCCGCGGCACGGTGACCAGGACCGGCCAGTGGACCCCGGGGCCACGCCGGAGCATCGGGCCGCTGCGGCGCGGCGGCGCCCCGCGGGAGGAAGCGGCGCCCTCCCGCACGGTCCAGACGGCAGGCGCCGCGGGCTCGGCTGCGTCGTGCCGCGCCATCGGCGGTGCGAGCCAGGACGGCGCCACGGGGCCCCCGGGTGCCTCGACCGGAGCGGCTGGGGCCGGGCCGGGAGGCGCCGGGTCTGGAGTCGGGCCTGGAGAGGTCGGGGCGGACGCTCCCGCGGCGTCCGAGGCGGCCCGTGGGGCAGGCATTGCCGGGGCCCGTGGGGCAGGCATTGCCGGGACGGCTGGCGGGTCGCCGGACGCCGGCAGGGCGGCGGACCTGGGGGCGGGGAGCGCGGGCGCGGGGGATGCCGGGTTGCCGGAACGGCGAGAGGGGACGGTCGTCTCGATCTGCCCGGCCCTGCCCGCGCCGTTCGCGGCCGCGGGGTCTGGATGCCTGGAGGCGCGCCGCAGCAGGTAGGCGTCGAGCGCGACGAGGAGAAGCAGCGCGGCGATGGTGGCCCAGCGGCCGAGCCTGGCCGGTGGCCTGGTCCTCGCAGGCGCTGCAGGCGCCGCCGCAACCCCCGGGCGCCGCTCCGCAGGCGCCTTCGCCGCGATTGTCGGTTGCCGCCCTGCTGCCGGCAGCGGACCCGCTTTCGGCTGCCGATCGAGATCAGGCGGCGCACCGGGCGCCGGCTGCGCGCCGGCCGGCCGCGGTTGGGGCTCCGGCCGCGGCGGGGCCTCCGCGCCGACATCCTGGCGGGCGGCGGCGGCGGGGCCCGAGGCGAGGCGTTCGGCCCCGTCGTCCAGGCGCCGGGACTGGAGCGCCCAGGCTTGCAGCTCGCGGAGCTGCGCCAGCAACTGTGGGTCCAGCTCGCGGTCCACCAGATCGGTGCCGCCGGCCGGCTCCGAGTGGTCTTCGCGGCGGTGTGGGCTGCCGTGACCGAACCAGTTGCGCTGGGTCTTCTGCACTGCTTCCTCCCGCGGCCGGCCCGCCCGCACACTGCACGGTCGGAAACCGTTGCCAGCCGCAGAGGCTTCTTGCAAGCGCCGCGCCCTCCACCCGCCACCGGCCGGGGCCTCTGCCGGTCGGCGGATGCCATCTTGGCGGCGAAGCCGGTCTCGATGGAGGAAGTTGCCGGTTGCGGCCAGCCTCTGACGATCTCCCCGCCGGCCGCCAGGCGCGGCGCCGATCTCGCCGCGAAATGGCTCCGGGCGTGCGTTTGCGGGTGAGCGAAGACGGGCTCCACGGCGCCGCCGGCCGGCCGGCAGCCATCTGGCCTTGTCCTTGCTTAGTGCCTATCGGTGGAGGCGCCGGCAGCGTTTGAGCTGCCGCAAACCACGGAGGCAGCATGAGAACCAGCCAGCGATTGGAAGCGCCGCCATCCAGCCTGCCGCAATCCTCTTGCGGCTCCCGCCCCATCGCCTTGCCGCTGCATCGCGTGCTCGGCTTCGCGCGTCAGGATTCCGAATTGCGTCCATCCCGGCAGCTGGCGTTCGCGCTGCGCCCGTTGCTGGGGCTGGCGCTGGCGACCACGGGCCTCTGTCCGGACCCGGCTGCCGCTCCCCACCTCCGCCGCGGCCGGCCGCGCGTCGCGAACGACGCCGCCGGCGACCTGGAAACGCTGATCAGCGCCCTCTCCTCCCTGGTCGAGGTCGTCAAGCTGCTGACGCCGGGCGACGGCAGGGTCTATGCCCGCCTTGGGCACGAGGCGCTGTCCTCGCCCGATGGTTTCGGTGGCGCCGGCGGCGAGCGGCGCGAGGTGCGAGAGCGTCGGACCGGAGCGGCGCCGCCGCGGTCCGAAGTGGTCATCGAGCTGGTGAGCACCGCCGGTTCCGGTTACGCCGGCCTGCCGGCACAGATCCTCGACGACCTCGGCAGCCTGGCCTTCGAGCTCGCGGTGGTGGCCGCGATCGTCGAATCGAAGGGCGGCGAGCTGTACTTCGGCGAACCCCGCGGCGATTCCCGCAGCTTCGTCGTCCGCCTGCCGGTCCGCCGTCCGTCCGGTCGGGCCGAGGACCTCGCGAGCGGCAGCCGCCAGCGCGCCACCTGCTGACCGCGCCGCCCCGCGCGCGACCGGCGCCGCGTAGCGGGAACGGGCTTTGCAAAGGGTTCGGACACTCACTTGCGGCGCCCCGTCGATACGAGGGGCGCCCTTCACCGGGTGCCGCGCATGAATGCAAGACGTCGGCTCGCTTTCGCGCCGTGGTTGCTGTTTTCGCTGATCGTTACCCCCCAGGCTCGCGGCTCCGACTGGCCGCAATTCAACCTCGACAGCCGGCATAGCGGCGCCAGCCTGCAGGAGTCGACGCTCCACACCGGCAACGTGGCCACCCTGCACGTGCGCTATCACGTGGCGTTGCCGAGCGTCGCCGCCGGCGCCCCGGCCTACCTGCAGGCAGTGACGACGTCCCAGGGCATCCTGGACCTGCTCTTCCTCGGTACCGAGGACGGCCGCATCCTGGCGCTCGACGCCGCCACCGGCGCGACCGTCTGGTCCCGGCAGCCGGCGACCGGTCCCGGAACCGCCACCACCTCGTCGCCGGCGATCGATCCGAACCGCCAGTACGTGTATGCCTACGGTCTGGATGGCAAGGTTCACAAGTACCAGGTGGCCGACGGCACCGAGATCACCGGCGGCGGCTGGCCGGAACCGACCACGCTGAAGCCGGACGTCGAGAATGGCTCGTCGGCTCTGTCGATCGTCACGGCGGCAAGCGGCGCGAGCTATCTCTACGCCGCGCACGCGGCCTATCCGCCCAACGAGACCGGCGACGTTCAGGGTCACGTCACTGCCATCGATCTTGCCGGCGGCGCCCAGACCGTGTGGAACGCCGACTGCAGCGATCAGGCCGTCCACTTCGTGGAAGGAGGCGGCACGCCCGATTGCGCCCAGACGAAGTCCGGGGTCTGGGGGCGCGCGGGCGTCGTCTACGATCCGGAGACCGACAGGATCTACTTCGCCACCGGCGACGGACCCTTCGACGCGGACCAGGGCGGGCATGACTGGGGCGACAGCATCATCGAGCTGCGTCCGGACGGCACCGGTGCAAGCGGCGGCCTGCCGCTCGACTCGTACACACCGGTGGACCAGAACATGTTGCAGGCCAACAACGAGGATCTCGGGAGCACCGCTCCGGCGGTGCTGCCCTTTGCGGCCGCCAGCAAGTACCCGCACCTGGCGGTGCAGGGCGGCAAGGAACCCGAGGTCCACCTGGTGAACCTCGACAACTTCAGCGGG
>DATKFK010000499.1:0-2012 GCA_035544375.1 Thermoanaerobaculia bacterium | reverse complement strand
GCAGGTTCCGGCCACCCTGGACGCGCAGACCGGACTGTTCCGCAGCCTGCTGGAGGGCAGGCGCATGCTGCTGCTGCTCGACAACGCGCGCTCGACCGAACAGGTCAGGCCGCTCCTCCCGGCCAGCCCGGGCTGCATGGTGCTGATCACCAGCCGTAACCAGCTGACCGGGCTGGTGGCCGCCGAGGGCGCGCGGCTGCTGCCGCTCGGCGTGCTTTCCCACGCCGAGGCGACGGAACTGCTCGCCGGGCGGCTTGGCGCGGAGCGGGTGGCCGCCGAGCCGGACGCCGCCGCCGAGCTCGCGGGGCACTGTGCCGGGTTGCCGCTGGCGCTGAGCGTGACCAGCGCCAGGGCCGTCACGAGGCCCGGCGTGGCCCTTGGTGACGTGGCCGCCGAGTTGCGGGACGCGCGCGGCCGGCTGGACGCGCTGGAGACCGGCGACGAGGTCACCGACTTGCGGGCCGTCTTTTCCTGGTCCTATCGCAAGCTCAGCCCGCCGGCGGCCCGGATGTTCCGGCTGCTCGGGATGCATCAGGGGCCCGATATCTCCGCCGCCGCGGCGGCTAGCCTGGCCGGGCTGCCGGTCGGCGAGGCACGCGGCGCGCTCGCCGAGCTGACCAGGGCCTCGCTGCTGACCGAAGACGCGGCAGGCCGGCTCAGCTGCCACGAGCTGCTCCACGCCTACGCGGCCGAACAGGCAGCCGACGGCGAGCGTGCGGCGGAGCGCGAGGCGGCGCGGTGCCGGCTCGCCGATCACTATGTGCGGACCGCGCGCGCCGCGAGCGAGCGACTGTACCCGGCGCGCGGGCACGTCGAGCTGCCGCCCTGGCCGCCGGACGTCGCCCCGGAGAAGTTCGCCTCCTATGAGGCGGCGCTCGCCTGGTTCGACGCCGAACACCGCGTCCTGCAGGAGGCCATCATGGCCATGGCCGCCGAGCCGGGCCTCGAGGCCTACTGCTGGACGCTGGCGTGGCACTGGTCACCGATCCTGAAGCGCCGCAGTCAGATACAGGATGTCGCCGCGCTGCAGCGCACGGCGCTGGCCTGCGCGCTCCGCCTGGGCGACCCGGTCGCCCTCGCTCACGTGCATTACGACCTTGGCCACGTCAGCGGGCGGCTCGGCGACTGGGCCGAGAGTCTCGAGCACCTGACGCTGGCGCTCGAGCTGTTCACTGAGCTCGGGGACCGGGCCAACATCGGACAGGTGCGGCACGGGCTGGCGATGCTGCTCGACCAGCAGCACCGGTACGCGGAGGCGCTCGAGCACGCCCTCGAGGCGCTGCGGCTGCGCCGCGCGTTCGCGGCCCCCGCGGTGGTCGCCTACTCGGAGAACGCGGTCGGCTGGATCTACGCGCACCTCGGCAGGCACGCCGAGGCGCTGCTGCACTGCGGGCGGGCGCTGGAGCTGCACCGCGAGTCGGGCAGCCGCAGCGGCGCGGCGGACACCCTGGACAGCATGGGCTACGCCTACGACGGGCTCGCCAACTACGGCCAGGCGATCGCGCACTACGAGCAGGCGGTGGACATCTACTGCGACATCGGCGACTCGGAGGGCCAGGCCTCGTCGCTGACCAGGCTCGGGGACACGCAGCTCACCGCCGGGCTGCCCGCGCGCGCCAGGCTCAGCTGGGAGCAGGCGCTGGCCGTGCTGACCAGGATCCCCGGCGTGGACACCAGCGACGTCCGCGGCCGGCTGGCCCAGCTCGACGCCGTGGACGGGACTGGCATCGGCGCGGTTCGGCCTGCCTGACGGGCCGCCCGGCGAGCCACCCGGCCGCACGCGACGGACACGATCCGTTCCTGACGATCCTGTACATTGACGGACGGTGGTCAATTCCGTCCAACGGGGAGAGGTGCTGACGCTGGACACACTCAACCGCGCGCTGCTGCTGGAGAACATTCATCCGGACGCGACGGCGCGACTGACGAAGGCCGGCTACGAAGTGCGCACGATGCCACGCGCGCTCGGCGAGGAAGAGCTCATCGAGGCGCTCCAGGGCATCAGTCTCCTC
>DATKFK010000498.1:0-4170 GCA_035544375.1 Thermoanaerobaculia bacterium | reverse complement strand
GCCGCGATTTCGCGGGTCAGGACCCGATCGGGCAGCGGCTCAAGGCGAGCGGTCCCGAGCTCACCGGCAGTCCCTACATGGAGATCGTCGGCGTGGTCGGCAACACCAAGTACCTGGGGCTCGCAAGCCCGCTCGGCGCCGCCTATTACCAGGCGTCCGCTCAGAATGGCGGCCAGAAGCAGTTCCTGGTGGTGCGTGCCGCCGTGCCCGCGGCGGCCTTGGCGCCGCTGCTGCGCCGCGAGGTCCAGTCGATCGATCGCGACGTCGTCGCCGGCGCCGCCGCCACGATGGAGCAGGCCTTGGCGGATTCTGTCGCGCAGCCGCGCTTCCGCACCCTGCTGCTGGCCGCGTTTGCCGCCGTCGCGCTGCTGCTGGCGGCGATCGGGATCTACGGCGTCATCGCCTATTCGGTCGAGCAGCGCACCCACGAGATCGGCCTGCGCATGGCGCTCGGCGCCGGCCGCGCCGAGATCCTGCGCCTGGTCGTCGGCCAGGGCGCCAACCTCGCCCTGGCAGGGATCGGCCTGGGCCTGGGGGCCGCGCTCGCCGGCACACGCGCGCTGGCGAAGCTGCTGTTCGGGGTCGGCGCCACCGACCCGCTCACCTTCGTCCTGGTGCCGGCGCTGCTGGCGGTGGTGGCCCTCGCGGCCAGCTTCATCCCCGCCCGGCGCGCCGCCGGCATCGACCCGCAACAGGCGCTGAAAAACGAGTAGGTGCGCGGGGTTGGCAGCGGGGGCCCGGCCACGGGCCGGCCGCCAGCAGGGCGGTCGCCTCGAGATGGGTGTCCTCGATTCGGCGGCCTCCATGGCGGCCAAAATGCCTGCCGAGGACGATGCGGCACAGGCTCCTCGTGAAGCGGGCGTGGGCCGCGCTGCCGTGCGGAGCGAACGGGGCTGTCACGAGCCTTGGCGTGAGCTTGGGTGTGAGCCTCGGCGTGAGCGTCGGTGCGTGCATCGCGTCCCCGGTCGAGCGGCCTGTGCAGGCAGGATTCAAGCGGCGGAGCCGGTCCGCGGCGCACCGTCTTGCTCGGCCGCGGCGCGAGCTTCGACCCGGGTCTCGTAAGGGTGGTAGGGATGATAGGGATGGTAGCGCTCGCCGTGGCCCGCGTCCTGCGCGCGATAGCGGTTGAGCACGGCGCCCAGGATGCGCACGTCTGCCTGGCGCAACCGGTCGCGGCACAGGCGGGCGGCGTCGCGCGTCACCTTGCCGCTGTGGAGCGTCAGCACGACGCCGTCGGCGAGCACGCCCACGACGACGGCGTCCGTGACCGCCAGCAGGGGCGGCGTGTCGACGACGACGTACTCGAAGCGGGTGCACACGGCGCGCAGCCAGGCGTGCATGGCGTCGGACGAAAGCAGCTCCGAAGGAGCGGGAGCGAGCGGCCCGGCGGGAGCGAGCCATAGGTTGGGGATGGCGGTGCCGACCACGATCTCGCCGGCCTCGGCGGTGCCGGTGAGATGGCTCACCAGGCCGACCTGGTTCGACGCCTTGAACACCCGGTGCAGGGCAGGCCGGCGCAGGTCGGCATCGACGATCAACACCGGCCGGCCGAGCTGGGCGAGGACGACGGCGAGGTTGATGGCGGTCGCGGTCTTGCCCTCGCCCATCGCGGCGGAGGTGACGGCCACCACCTTGAGCCGGCGCGCGCTCGACAGCAGCAGCGCGGTGCGCAGCGACCGGTAGGCTTCCGAGACCTGGGCACGAGGGAGCTCGTGGGGGGCGAGCTCGATCCGCGCCGGCGCCTGCGGCGCGGCCCGTGCCGTTGCCGTTCGTACCTTGACCGCCAGCGCCGACCGCGGGGCGCCGCCGTGGCTTGCCCGGCTCGCCCGGCCGGCCCGGCTCCAGGGGCGAGACGGCCGCGCGGCCGGGTGCCGCTCCGCGCCGGCATTGCCGTAGCCGTAATCGTAGCAATGGAGTGACGACGCGTCATGGGCCGTGCCGGCCCCTTCGACGTCGCGGATGACGGCCAGCGTGGGCAGGCCGAGCTGCCGCTCGACCTCCTCGGGAGACCTGATCGCACGATCGAGGAGCTCCGCGACCAGCGCCGTGCCGACGCCGAGCAGCAAGCCGATCAGCAGCCCGTACAACAGGTCGGTTTGCAGCGACGGGCGGTAGGGGCGGCGGGGAGTCAGCGCGCGGTCGAGGATGTGGACGTTGGAATCGCGGGTGTCTTCCAGGTGCGCTTCGACGCCGGTTTCGGACTGGGCGCGCAGCAGCTTGTCGAGCAGGTCGCGGCGGGTCTTGATCTCTTCTCCCAGCGTCCGAAACTCGGCGCCGAGAGAGCTTTGGCTCATGACCTCCTCCTGCCGCTTGTCGATCTCCGCTGCCAACTGCCGCTCCTGGCCGAGGGCTGTCGCGTACGCGGCATAGGCGCTCTTGCGCGCGGTGGCGACCGCCTCGTTGATCGTCGCCCGCAGGTTCTGCCTGCTCTTTTCGATCTCGGTCCGGAGCGCCTCGACCGCCGGCCATGCCGGCTTGTAGATCTTGAGCTTGGCCTCGTACTCGCGCTCGAGCTTCAGCACGTCGGCGCGCACGGTGCTGATCAATCCCGGCTGCAGGCTGTCGGCGATGGTCTCCGGGGGTGCGCCGAGGAGGCCCTTGTAGGTTGCCTCCTTTTCGAGCCGCGCGTTGGTCGCGTCGCTCAGGGCGGCTTCGAGGGCCTGCAGGCGCCGCAGGCCCGGGTTGGGGCTCGGGCTCGCATCCACGGCGACGGTGTTGGTGCGGCGGCTCAGGTCCTGCAACTTGGCTTCCTTGTCCGCGATCTCTTTCTCGAGCGCCTCGACTCGGCTGTCGAGAAAAGTGGAGGTGGTGCCGGCGCTGGTCGAGCGGTCCTCGATCCCCATGTCGATGAAGGCGTCGGCGAAGCCGTTGGCGGCTCGCTTCGCGAATGCCGGCGAGGCGTCCTGGTAGGAGATCTCGACCAGCTGGGTGCGGGGGACCGGCTCGACGCCGAGGTGTGCGCGCAGCCGGTCGGCAAGGACGCCCAGCACCTCGTCGTCCTCGGCGGCCGCGTCCTGCGCGCCGGCCCGCGTGACGTCGCCGGAACCGGGCGGGTTCCGGTCCCGGGCCGGATCCGGCAGCAGGCCCAGGCGCCTGACCACCCGCTCGGCCAGCCCGCGGCTGGTGAGCTGCTTGTAGGCGGTCGGGTAGTACTCCGGGTCGGCGAAACCCTCGAGCCAGGGGGCCTGGGTGCTCAACGTCCTGGCGAGCGTGTGGCGCTCGATCTGGATGGTTGCGGTCGACCTGAAGGTCTTGGGGGTGAGCAGGTAGTGGATCGCGCCCCCGGTCATCGCCACCAGGCAGGCGCCGGCCACCAGCTTCCACCAGCGCCGCGCGCGCGCCAGGTACTCGGCAAGGTCGAAGTCGGCCCCGGGCTTGCCTTGCAGCAAGTCCGGCTCCTCCGGCACCAGCGTCTCCGGCCGACCCATGGGCAGCAGCTCCCTCGCTCAGGTGGTGCCCCCAGCTTAGGAGTTTCGCCGGTGCGCGAATATCGGCCGGAGGCCAGGGGCGCCTGTCAGCGGAAGGCCGCGGCGCCTGTAGCCGGGGCTACTACAAGGCCGCGAGAAGCGCTGTAACCAGGGGCGATCTTGCCGCCCGCTTCATGTGCTTGACATCAATTACATATGACCATATCATGACATGGCATGGATGAAAGCGATGGTGCGGCCGGCCCCGAGCTTGTCCCGGGCTTGCCGAGGCTGGACGGCGCCCGCGGACGTCCTTCAACCCAGAAAGGGGCGCACCGCATGCAACGCATGAGAATCGGCGGGCAGAAGCGTGACGGCAAGCAGCGTGACGGCAAGCAGCGACGTGACCGAGAGCGTGACGACGAGCCGCGGGAGGTGCCGGCGGCGCTCGCGGCGGCCAGCCTGGCGGACGCGAGGGGCGGCCTGAAGGCGGAGCGGGTGCAGGGGACCGATCCGACCGGCCCGGGCGATCCGAGCGGTCCGGGCGCGGGCGGACCCGGCGGCAACTAGCGCCGGGTGGGGAGTCCGTTGGGGCGGGCTGGTGACGTGGCGGGGCCGCGCGGGGCCGGGGCCGCTCTCAGCCGGCCGGCCGCGGGCTCGGCGAGGCTGGCGGCGACGCGAAGCTGGCGGCGAAGCTGCGGTAAGAACAGGCAACAAAAAGTGCCTACTCAGGCATCTTGACTGGACAATTTGCCTTGCAGTG
>DATKFK010000497.1:0-2216 GCA_035544375.1 Thermoanaerobaculia bacterium | reverse complement strand
GCAGGTCGATGGAGCGGCGGCGGGCTTGCGGTCCTGGCGCTTGTGCCGGCCTCGCCGCCGGGCGCTCGCGTGGTCGTGATCGGTGTGCGGCGGCGGTGGGGCCCTGCCGGCGGGCCCGCGGTCCGGCGGTCCGGCGATCCTAGATATGGTCATGACATGTAAAATGTCTGTACAGACCATTGACAGGGCATGTCATCGGCACTACACTGCGATCGAAGCGCGCATTTCGCGACCCGGTGAGGAGCCCGAACAGCATGCCCGACGGCGGCAAGGAGCACTCCGAGGCGATGCGGCGCCACCTGGGCGCCGGGATCGTGGCGGCCCTGGCCGACGACGACGTGACGGAGATCTACGTCAACGCCGGTGACGGGGCGGTGTGGCTGGACCGGCGCAGCGCGGGCAGGGTGCGCTCGGCGGCGGTGCTGGGGGAGGCGCAGGTCCGGTCGTTCCTCAACGCGGCGGCCCACGCGCAGCGGGTGGAGCTGACGCGGGACCACCCGCAGCTGCAGGCGGAGCTGCCGGACGACGGGCTGTTCCGGCAGGCGCGCCTGCAGGGGGTCGTCCCGCCGCTGTCCGCGGCGCCGGTCTTCGTGCTGCGCAAGCCGGCGACCCGGGTGTGGAGCCTCGACGATTACGTGCGGCAGGGGATCCTCGAGCCGGCGCACCGGGCGGCGCTGGCGCGGGCGGTCGCGGCGCGCCAGAACGTCCTGGTCGCCGGCGGCACGCGGAGCGGCAAGACGACCCTGGTCAACGCGGTGCTCCTGGAGATCACGGCGCTTTGCCCGCGGGACCGGGTGGTGGTGCTCGAGGACACCCGCGAGCTGCAATGCGCCGCCGCCGACCGGCTGGCGTTGCGGACGACCGAGGAGGTGGACCTGGCGGGGCTGGTGCGGCTGACGCTGCGGGCGAGCCCGGACCGCATCGTCATCGGCGAGGTGCGGGACCAGGCGGCGATGCAGCTGCTCGACGCGTGGTCGACCGGGCACCCGGGGGGCGTCGCGACGGTGCACGCGACGAATGCGATCGGCGCGCTCGAGCGGCTCGACCGGTTGGCGCAGCGCAACGGCGTGCCGAGCCAGGCGCACCTGGTGGCCGAGGCGGTCGACCTGGTGGTGGTGATCGTCGGCGGCAGCCAGCCGCGGCGGGTGCGGGAGATGGTGCGGGTGCTGGGGCTGGACCGGGCGGGAAGCTACGAGCTCGAAACGATCGCGGAAACGATCGCCGACGAATGACGCGGATTCCCGAGACGGGACATACGGGCCATTAGGAAAAGGAGGAACCCTCATGAGGACAGGAGCGAGGAGCGGCGAGGTCGGCCGTGCGGTCCGTCCGCCGGCCAAGGCGGACGGCTGGCGTGCGGCGCGCATCGCCGCGGCGGCGGTGACGGCGGCGCTGGCCGACAGCGCCGCGGCGTTCGGCGGCACCGGCGGCACGGACATGCCCTGGAACGGACCGATGCAGGCGGTCCTGGACAACATCACCGGGCCGACGGGGAAGATCATCGCCGGGCTGCTGATCGCGCTGGGCGGCATCGTCTGGGGCTTCACCCGGCACGAGGAGGGCTTCAAGCGGGTGGCGCAGGCGATCATCGCGATCGGCCTGGTGCTGGGCGCGACCGGCCTGGTGACGACCCTGGGTTTCCAGGGGTGCGTGTTTTGAAGACTCCCGAGGCGCACGTGATCCATTCGGCGCTGCACCGGCCGGTGCTGATGGCGGGGGTGGACCGCGGCCTGGTGATCGTCGAGGCGACGCTGGTGACGGCGCTCCTGGTGATGGGCGGGCCGGACTGGCGGACGCTCTCGGTCGCGGTGCTGCTGGTCCTGGTGCTGCATCCGGCGATGGCCTGGGCGACGCGCGCCGACGCGGCGGTCGCCGAGGTGTACGTGCGGAGCCTGGGGGCGCAGGATTTCTATCCGCCGGTCGGCGGCTGGCGCGCGCGGCCGCCGGCGGTGCGGCCGGCGCTGCCGCGGCGGCAAAGGTAGCGGGGATGGCGGCTGCGACGGTGATGGCGGCAGCGACAGCAGCGACGGCGACGGCGGCGACGGGCGGTGACGGCAGCGATGGCGGCGACGGCGGCGATGGCAGCGATGGCGGCGGGCGGTGACGGCAGCGATGGCGGCGATGGCAGCGACGGCGGCGATGGCAGCGACGGCGGCGATGTGGCCGCTCGGGCTGGGCTGGCTGGGCGGGGCGCTCAGCTGGGCGCTGCTGGGCCG
>DATKFK010000496.1:0-7037 GCA_035544375.1 Thermoanaerobaculia bacterium | reverse complement strand
GCGGTACAAGGACCTGCAGGACATCATCGCCATCCTGGGCATCGAAGAGCTTTCCGAAGACGACAAGGTGATCGTGCGGCGGGCGCGCAAGATCGAGCGCTTCCTGTCGCAGCCCTTCTACGTCGCCGAGCAGTTCACCGGCTTCCCTGGCAACTACACCTCGCGCGAGGACACCATCCGGTCCTTCGAGGAGCTGTGCGACGGCAAGTGGGACCAGCTGCCGGACCAGGCGTTCATGTACGTCGGCGCGATCGAGGAGGCGGCGGCGAAGGCGGAGCAGCTGGCGCAGTAGGCGGCCATGGCGAACACCTTTCACATCAGCGTCATCACCCCGGAGCGGGCGGTGCTCGAGAGCGAGGCCGTTTTCGCCGCCGTGCCCGCTCACGACGGCGAGCTGGGCATCCTGCACAACCGCGCGCCGATGCTCTACCGGCTGGGGGCAGGGCTGTTGCGGCTCGACACGCCCGCCGGCAAGCGCGCGCTGTTCGTGTCCGGCGGCTTCGCCCAGATGGTGGAGAACCGCCTGACCATCCTGACCGAGGCGGCCAGGGAGCTGGACCAGCTCGACCGCGCCGCGGCCGAGCGCGCGCTGGCCGACGCCCAGGCGATGAAGGGCGTCACCGACGCCGAGCACAACGCGCGCCAGCGAGCGCTGGCCAGCGCTCGCGCCCAGCTGCGCCTGGCGCAGCGGTAGTTCCCGGCCGCGCCTCGGCCGCGGCGCCAGGGAACAACGCGCAGGGCGGGTCCGCCCGCGCCCCCGGCCTCGGCGCCGCGAAGGGGAAGGATGTCCTCCGAGTACGAGCCGCTGTTCGCCGAGCGGCGCGCCGCGGCCGCCGATCTCGAAACCGTCCAGGCGCTGTTCAGGGCCGCCGGCAGCCCCTACCTCCGGTCGTTCTGGTCGTGGCTGGCCTGGGCGCTGGTGCTGCCGGCCGCGGCCCTCGCCACGCCGGCCGTGCTCGCCCGCTTCGGCCCGGCGGGAACCCTCCTCACCTGGTCGGCGGCGATCCTGGCCGGCGGCGCGGTCGAGCTGGCGGCCATCCGCGGCGCCATGCGGCGGGCCGCCGCCGCGGAGCCGGAGGCGATGGCGGCCGGCCGATCCCCTCTGGCCACCTGGGCGCTGCGCACCCAGGGCAACCTGTCGCTGGTGGCGCTGGCGCTGTCGGCGCTGCTGTTGTGGCAGGACCTGGCCTGGGCGCTGCCGGGCCTGTGGCTGCTGCTGCTCGGCCACTCCTTCTATCTCCTCGGCGGCATCGCCTTCCCGGCGTTTCGCACCTACGGGCTGCTCTACCAGCTGGGTGGGGTGGCCGCCCTGTGGCCGGGCGGCGCGCCGCTGCCGGCCTTCGCGCTCGCCACCGCCGCCGCCAACCTGTGGATGAGCTATACGGTTTGGCGGGAAAGCCGCGGCACTTAGGAAGCCGGCGCCTGCCTGGCGCTTTACGCAGGACCCTGGGCGCCCGCCTGCCATGCAGGCTTGCCGTGCAGGCTTGCCGTGCACGCTTGCCATGCAATCGTCGCGAAGTTGCCACGCCGTCCGAGCCCCGTGGCCACCCTCCGTGGCGTATGGATTGCAAAATGCAGCCGCCAATGCACGCTCGGATCGCCGCATTCAGAGCCTTGGCGCGGTACCTGATCGTCTCGCCGGCCGTGCTTGCGCTGCTCGTGCTCGGCGCCCAGCCCGCCTTCGCGGCGGGCGGCGGCCTCGAAGGCATCCCGCGGTTCTCGCACATCGTCCTGCTGGTGCTCGAAAACGAGAGCTTCGCCACCACCTGGGGGAGCGGCAGCGTGGCGACCTATCTCAACGGGCTGCGCTCCCAGGGAGTCCTCGCCGACCACTATTACGCGACGGGTCACCAGAGCCTCGACAACTACATCGCGATGATGAGCGGCCAGCCGGTCGAGCCCGCCACCGCTGCCGACTGCGAGGGGCTCAACCTTTACGACTGCGTGCAGGGCCAATCGCTCATGGCCGGCGGCCGCAACCTCGCCGACCAGATCGAAGACGCCGGGCTCACCTGGAAGGGCTACATGGATGCCATGCCCAGCCCGTGCTTCCACGCCGCCTACAGCCCGACCGCCGCGCCGCCGGATCCCTACCAGGGGAACAGCACCACGCCGCCGGCCTACGATTACGCCGACCGCCACAACCCGTTCCTCTACTTCGCCGACATCGTCGGCAACGACAGCCGCTGCCAGGCGCACGACGTGCCCTACAGCCAGCTGGCGGCCGACCTCGCCGGCGACAGCCTGCCGGCCTTCTCCTTCATCACCCCCGACACCTGCCATGACGGCCATGACAACCCGTGCGCCGACGGCTCGGCCGGTGGCCTGGCCCGCGCCGACCTGTGGCTGTCGCAGAACGTGCCGGCGCTGCTCGCCTACGTGCTGTCGCACAACGGCCTGCTCCTCATCACCTTCGACGAGGCGAGCACGACCGACACCTCGGGGTGCTGCACCGGCGGACCCGCCGGCGGGCCGGGCGCCGGCGGCAGGGTCGGCTTGCTGGCGCTCTCGGCGGCGGTGCCCGCCGGCGGCGTGGTGACCACTCCCTACGATCATGCCTCGTTGCTGCGCACCATCGAGGACTCCCTGGGAATCGCCGAGCACCTCAACAACGCGGGCACGGCCACCCCGATGGCCGACCTGTTCACGGTCGCCACCCGGCTCCTGGTCTCGGCGCCGGCGGCGGTGCCTGCCGGCTCCGGTTTCACCGTCAACGTCGCCGCCACGGACGACGCCGGGCACGTCGCGACCAGCTACAGCGGCACCATCCATTTCGGCAGCAGTGACACCGCGGCATTCCTGCCGGCGGACTACGCCTTCACCGGCAACGGCGGCGACAATGGCATCCATTCGTTCACCGGCACGGCTCTGCTCACCACGGGCGGCCAGTCGGTCGCCGCCGCCGACCTGGCCAAGCCGGCGATTGCCGGCGCCGCGGCGGTGGCGGTGGGACCGCCCACGGGCGGGGCCTCCAACTTCTTCACCTTGCCCCCATGCCGGGTCGCCGATACCCGCGATCCGGCCGGGCCCTACGGCGCGCCGGCCCTCGCGGGCTCGGGAGCGCCCCGCGCGTTCTCGCTCGCCGGTCGCTGCGGCGTGCCTGCTGGCGCCTCGGCGGTGGCTGCCAATCTGACGGTGGTCGCGCCGAGCGGGGCGGGCTTTCTCAGCGCCGTACCCACGGGCACTGCGGCGTCCGGCACATCGATCCTGAATTTCGGCGCCGGTGCGGTCCGCGCCAACAACGCGGTGCTGTCGCTCCTGGGATCGCCGGCGGGCAGCGTCTCGGTGCAAGCCAACGCCTTCAGCGGGCAAGCCGGCTTCGTCCTCGACGTTTTTGGCTACTTCGTGCCCGGGCCGCCGCCGCTGCCGCCGCCGGCCCTTTCGGGCATCGACCACATCGTGCTGGTGATGATGGAGAACCGGTCTTTCGATCACTTCCTGGGCTGGCTGCCGGGTGCCGACGGCAAGCAGGCCGGGCTCTCCTATGCCGACAGCGCCGGCGGCGAGCATCCCACCCACGATCTGGCTCCCGACTTCCAGGGCTGTGCCTTCCTCGATCCCGGCCATTCGTACGGCGACGGCCGGGTGCAATACGACGGCGGCGCCTGCGACGGCTGGGAGCACGACGGGTCGGACGCCAGCGCGGCGGCTCCCGCGCAGGCCAACGACACGTTTGCCGTCGGCTACTACACGCAGGCCGACCTGGCGTTCCTCGGCAACGCTGCGCCGGCCTGGACGGTGGGCGACCGCTACTTCGCCGGCATCATGGCCGAAACCTACCCCAACCGTTTCATGCAGCACGCGGCAGCGACCGATCGCCTGGTGAACACGATGGCGACGGCGAGCCTGCCGACCATCTGGGACTCGCTGGCCCAGGCGGGCCTCACCGGCACCTATTACTACGGCGACGTGCCCTTCCTGGCGCTATGGGGCACCAAGTACGCGGCGATCAGCAAGCCTTTCTCCCAGTTCCTGGCCGACGCCGCCGGCGGCGCGCTGCCGGCGGTGGCCTTCGTCGATCCGCGCTTCGAGGACGAGTCGTCAGGGACCTCGGGCGACGATCACCCGCATGCCGACATCCGCAACGGCGAGGCTTTTCTCAACCAGGTCTACGATGCCGTGCGCAACGGTCCCGGCTGGGCGAGCACCGTGCTGGTGATCAACTTCGACGAATGGGGCGGCTTCTTCGATCACGTACCGCCGCCCACCGCCCCGATCCCCGCCGCCACGGCGATCGCCGGCGACGTGGACGGGCGGCTGGGGTTCCGCGTGCCCCTGCTCGTCATCTCGCCGTACGCACGGCGGGGATTCGTCTCGCACGAGACCTTCGATCACACCTCGATCCTGCGGATGATCGAATGGCGCTTCGGCCTGAAACCGCTGACCGTCCGCGATGCCACGGCGAACAACCTCGCCGACGTGCTGGACTTCGCCAACCCGCGGCTCGCCTCACCCACCTTCAGCGTGCCGGCCGGGCCGTTCGGCGCGGTCTGCGGCGCCACGGCCGGCGCCCGGCGGGGCGCGGGCGCAAGACTTGCCGCGCGCCCTCACCTACCGGCGAGTCAATAAGGCGAACTCATCCAGGTTTGTCAGGTTGCGAACGTATGGGAGCCGCTGAGGCGGTCCGAGAGCGAGCGCCCGCGGAACGCCAGGAGCAGCGGCAGCCCCAGCAGTGCCAGGGTGACGAGCGTGCCGAGCCAGCGGCGGGCGGTCTGATCGAAGCTCAGGGGCTCGCCGTCGAGGCTCTGCGCGGTGAGGCCCGCCCACGCCATGCCCAGGGTGTGGCCCCAGAACGCCAGCGGCACGACGGTGTACAGGAACGAAAACGACAGCAGGAAGACCGCGAGCGCCGGCCAGTCGCGCAGCCCCGGCAAGACGCCGAGGTAGCGGCACCCGGCCAGGGCCAGGACCGCCACCGCGACGTGCACCAGCAGATCGGCGACGCCGGCGGCCAACCGGCGGCCGATGCCCGCCCGCTCGACGGCGCGCCCCGGCGCCGCGGCGCTGCCGGCCGAGATGCCGCGATGGGCCGCGGCCGCGGCGCCTTCCGGGAGCGCGGCTGCCGCCTGCCGCGCCGCCTGGGGCGCAGCCGGCGGCGCGAGCTGGGCCGACAGCGCCGCGGCCGATGCCAGCGGCAGCCGCGACCCGTAGGAAGTGTCGGAGCCCTGCGACGGTGCCTGCGTAGTCCTCGTTTGCGGGGCGCCGACCGACCCGTAGGGAGTGTCGGAGCCTGGCGCCAACTTGCCGGTCGCCGGTGAAGAGCGGCGGGATGGCGCCGGTGCTGCCTTTTGAGGTTGTGGCGGCCGCGGCGCGGGCGGCGGCTGTCGCTCGAGCAGGGGCTCGGCCTCGTCGTCGCGAGCCGGGCGGTCGAGAGGCAGGTCGAAGAGCAGCGGCTCGTTGTCCGGACGTCGCATCAGCGGATCGGCAGATACTTGACGTAGATGCGATAGAGCAGGTCCGGGCCGCGTTCGAGGTAGGTCTGCGCAAAGACCAGCTGGCGCTTGACCTCCGGGTCGTCGGGCGCCAGGTTCTTGGCCTCGCCGAATTGCTGCGCCGCCTTGGTCACGTCGTTGTGCAGCAGGCTGCGCACTCCGAGATTGTAATAGCTGTCGACGATCATTCGCGTGACGTCGCGGTTGCCGGGGTCCGACTCGTGGATCCGCCACAGCTCCGGCAGGGCGAAGTCCCAGTCGTGGCTGCGGAACATGGCGATCTGGCGCTGCAGCGGGACCAGTTTCTGCTTGGCGGCGTTGAGCTGCGCGGCTTCGCCGGCGTTGAGCTTGCCGAGCCGGTCGGCGGCCTCGTAACGCTCGGCGGCGAGGAGATAGGACCCCTGCTGGAAGGCCCGCCCGCCCTCCTCGATCAGCGCCTGACGCCGCTCGGCGTCCGGAGCGGCCGGGCCGGGTGCGCCGGCGACACCGGCGGTGCCGGCGCTCCCCGGTGCGCCCGCGCCTGGGGCGAGTCCCGGCAATCCCGGCGCGGCGCCCGGCGGCAGGGGCGGCGCTCCCGGCGCGGTGCCCGGCCGCAGGCCGTCCTCGGCCGGCTCGGCCTGCCACTTGGCGATCAGTGCCTGCGCCTCCTTGTAGTGGGGATCGCCTTGCGGCACGCGGCTCAACTGCGCCAAGGCGATCGCCACCTTGCCGGAGTTGTGCAGCTTGACGGCCCGCGGTATGGGATTGGGAGCCGGCGGCTGAGCCGGCTCCTCGGTGCGGGAGTTCGGGAACCACTGCTCCCGCTTCTGGTAGAGGAACCAGCCCACCGCCAGGGCCAGCAGCAGGACGGCGCTCCCGACCACCAGGAACAGCCGCTGCGCCCGTCCCGCGTGGGGCGCCGCGCTGGCCGCGCGCACCTCCCGGCGTGCCTCCGGCGGGCGGCCGCCGGTCTGGCTCACGTCGGGCGGCACCAGGATCTCCTCCTGGAGGTCCTGGTCGGCCGCCAGGTCGACGGCCGCGGCGCCGGCGGCGCGCGCCAGGCCGGCAGGCAACGGCGGGAGGGCATCGCCGGCAGGAGCCGCCGCCCGGTCGGCCGCCGTACCGCGCCCGGCCCGGCTGCCGCTGCTGACCGCCGGCATGCCGCCCTCGTCGAGCTGCTGCAGGTACTCGCGGGACTGTAGATGGCCGGGCTGCAGCTCGAGGACCCGCTGAAAGGCGGTGCGGGCGCCCGCCTGGTCGTTGGCTTCCAGGTGGGCCAGGCCGTCGTGGAAGGTCTCCTCGACCTGGCGATCGCGCTCTGCCTTCATCCGGCGCGCCATCTCGATGCGATGGGCGGCCTCCTGATGGTCGATGTCGATCAGGAAGATCCGCGACCAGGCATCGATCGCCGCCTGCGGGTCGCCGCCGTCGAGCGCGGCCTGGCCTTCGTCGAGCAGCTGCCGGATACGGCGCTCGCTCTCGGTGTCGGCGCCCGGCGCCAGCGCCGGCGACGCCGTCCCCGCCGAGGCCGCCGCCAGGGGACCCAGCGCAGGGCGCTGCGGTGCCGGCGGCGTGGCTGCCAGCGGCGGCGAGGCCGGGCCCGGCGATGGCGGGAAGAGCGCAGGC
>DATKFK010000495.1:0-2820 GCA_035544375.1 Thermoanaerobaculia bacterium | reverse complement strand
CCTCTGCGTCCCTGGCTGCGTTGCGCCTCCTCGACATAAGTTTCGACTATGCCTGCGTCGGCGACGCCTTGCCAGGAACGCAGATGACTCGGCGACTAGCAAGCGAATTAACCGAGCGGGACACTAGTGTCTCACCGAGCGTTCGCCGGCGCGGCAAGGCTGTCCGGCGCGACCTCGAGGATCTCCCGCGCCTCGCTGCCCGCCTCCGGCAGCCGCCGCAGGCGCAACGCCAGCGCCGGCCCGGCCGGCGGCGCGGCCAGGCGCTCGGCCCACTCCACCACCTTGACGCCGGGGCCGGCGAGCATCTCCTCGAGGCCCAGACCCGAAACCTCTTCCGGCGTCAGCCGGTACAGGTCGACGTGCACCATGCGGCCGGCGCCGCCGCGGTGCTCGCGGATCAGGTTGAAGGTCGGCGACAGCACCTGGCGCGGGTCGATGCCGAGGGCCCCGGCGAGGCCGCGCGCCAGCACCGTCTTGCCGCTCCCCAGCTCGCCGGCCAGCAGCAGCAACCCGTCCGGGGCGAGCTCGGCAGCCAGCGCTGCGCCCAGCTGCTCGGTCGCCGCGGCGGTGCGGGTGATCCAGCGGCGGGGCGGTCCTCCCCCCGGCGGCGCTGCGCTGCCGCGGCCCGTCCCGAGGGGGCTCGCGTCACCAGGCTCGGAGGCGCTCATGGCGCCGGCTTCAGGGGCGCTCATGGCGCCGGCTTCAGGGGCGCTCACGGCGCCGGCTTCAGGGGCGCTCACGGCGCCGGTCTCAGAGGCGCTCACGGCGCCTGGCCGTCGGCCAGCGAGGCGAACGCCCCCGGCAGGTCGGCGATCAGGTCCTCGGCCGCCAGCGACGGGCCGCGCAGGCGGGCCAGCGCCAGGTCTCCCGCCAGGCCGTGGAGGTAGACGGCGAGACAGGCGGCATCGAGCGGTTCGAGCCGTTGCGCCAGCAGGCTGCCGAGGATGCCGGTGAGGACGTCGCCGGTGCCGCCGGACGCCATGCCCGGATTGCCGGTCGGGTTGACGTAGAGGCCGCCGCCGGGCGCCGCGATCAGCGTCAGGCTGCCCTTTAGCACCACGATCGCGCCGGTCGCCGCGGCCGCTTGCCGCGCCGCCGCCGGACGGTCGGCCTGCACCTCGCGGGTCGAGGTCCCGAGCAGCCGCCCGAGCTCGCCCGGGTGCGGCGTCAACACGGTCGGCGCCCGCCGCGCGGCGAGGTCGCCGGCGCGGCCGGCGAAGGCGTTGATGCCGTCGGCGTCGAGCACCAGCGGCAGGTCGGCGGCGGCGACCAGGCGGCGGACGGCGGCGACCGTCTCGGCCTCCTGGCCGAGGCCGGGACCGACCGCCAGCGCGCTCTTGCCGGCCAGGGCCTGGAGGACCACGTCCGCCGCCGCCGCGGCGAGCGCGCCGGCGCCACCGTCCTCCGCGGCGGGGCGGGTGGGCAGAGGCACGCCCATCGACTCGACCGAGCCGAGATGCAGGATCGGCAGGATCGGGGCAGGCACCGCCGCCGTCACCAGGCCGGCGCCGGCGCGCACCGCGGCGCGCGCCGCCAGCACCGCCGCACCGGCCTTGCCCAGCGAACCCGCCACCAGCAGCAGGTGCCCGAAGTCGCCCTTGTGGCTGTCCCTGGCCCGCGGCGGCAGGAGGCCGCGGAGCTCCTCGCCCACCAGCAGGTGCAGGTCCCCCTCGGCCTCCTCGACCAGGCGCGCCGGGAAGCCCAGGTCGGTCACCACCAGCTCGCCCACGGCGTCGGCCGCCGGCGGAAAGACATGCGCCACCTTGGGCGCCGCGAAGGTCACCGTCAGGTCGGCCAGCAGGTGCGGGCCGGGCGGCTCGGCGTGGCTGCCGGAAAGGCCGCTCGGGATGTCCACCGCGACCCGTGGACGCGGCACCTCGTTGAGGCCCGCGACCAGGCTGGCGAAGAGGCCGGCGAGCGGCCGCGCCAGGCCGGTGCCGAACAGCGCGTCGATCACCAGGTCGTGCTCGCGCGCCGCCGCCAGGGCCGCCGCCAGCGCCTGCGGGCCGGCGTCCGGCGGCAGCTGGTGGATGCTCAGGTCGAGCCGGCGGCAGACGGCCAGCTGCAACGCGGCGTCGCCCGCGAGCGGCCGCCCGCCGTCGGCGAGGAAGACCTCGACCGCGTAGCCGCGCGTCGCCAGCTGGCGCGCCACCGCCAGGCCGTCGCCGCCGTTGTTGCCGGGGCCGCAGAAGATCGCCGCCGACTCCGCGTCCGGGTACTGCCGTCCGATCGCGTCGACCACCCCCAGGGCGGCGTTCTCCATCAGCACCAGCGCCGGCAGGCCAAGCCGCTCGATCGCCGCCCGGTCGACGCCGCGCATCTGTTCGGCGGTCAGGATCCTCATCGCGCGCTCCCGGCATGAGGCGGCCCAACCGGCAGCCGTCCCCAGCTGTCCAAAAGCGCCCGGGTGCGCGGACAGCTCGCCGCCGCCGCGCCGGCCGGCGCCAGGCTGTCCGCCAGGCGCGCCAGGTCGGCCGGCGTATCGACGTCGCCGGCAACCGGCAGCAGCTCGACGGTCAGCCCCAGCTGGCCGCAGCGCTCGAGCGTCGCCTGAAGGACCGCGGGCGTGCTCCAGGGAACCGCTGCGAAGAGGCGCCGCCGCACCGCGCCGGCGGCCAGGGCGATCAGGTAGTAGCCGCCGTCGGCAGCCGGCCCGAGCGCCGCGTCCACGCCGCCTTCGACGGCGGCGAACGCCCGCTCGACCAGCGCGACCTCGACGGTCGGGTGATCGCTGCCCAGCGCCGCCACCACCGCCGAGCGGCTGGCCGCGGCGGCGAGCGCGCGGTAGAGCCGCTCGCCGAGATCCGCGCCCTCCTGGCG
>DATKFK010000494.1:0-8288 GCA_035544375.1 Thermoanaerobaculia bacterium | reverse complement strand
CTCGATCCAGGAGGCGGCCCTATCGTTTGCCTATGATCCGGCCATCCTCCAGACGACGTCTCCCGACCAAGTGGTCTCTGCGATCTCACCCTGGCTGCGGACGGAGGCGGAGACCTCGGCGTCCAAGACGGTGGCGCTTGGACAGAGCACGGACGACGTGAAAAAGGCCCTCGGTGCACCCGACAAGATCGTCGATCTAGGCGCGAAGGTTGTCTACATCTACCGCGATATGAAGATCGTCTTCCAGGATGGAAAGGTCGCCGACGTTCAATAAATCGCCGGTGCGCGTCGCCTGACCTCACGCATGATGTCGGCCACGCTGTAGAGGCCGGCGGCCGATGAAACGGTGACGCCTGCCTCGGCGCCGGGGTCGCGCCGCAGCTCATGTCGTCGAACCTCCACTCGACATGGCCGCACGCAGGCGCTCGGCGTCTCGACGCGGTGGCTGACCGAAGAGCCGGACGTATTCGCGGCTGAACTGCGACGCGCTCGCGTACCCTACCTCGTAGGCGACCGCTTCCGCGCTCGCCGCTCCTGATAGCAGAAGGCGACGAGCCTCCTGCAGCCGCAGCCGCTTCTGATACTGGATCGGGCTCATCGTCGCGACTGCCTTGAAGTGGCTGTGAAGCGCCGAGGGGCTCATGTGGACCCGCTGCGCGAGCGCCTCGATCTGTAGCGGTTCCGCGAAGTGCTCCTTGATCCAGGTGATCGCCCCCGAAACTCGGCGCAGCCGGCCGTCTCCGATCGCCATCTGGGCTAGCCGTCCGAATTGCTCGCTCTGGAGCAGCCGGTAGTGGAGCTCCCGCAGGATGAGCGGCGCCAGGACCGAGATGTCCTGCGGCGCATCGAGGAGCCGCACCAGCCGGAGGAACCCGTCGAGGAGTGGCGCCTGAAGAGGGCTCACGTAGAGGGCTCGCCCATCGTGATCGTCGCGGGGTGCCTGGCGCCCCGTCTCCACGATCAACGCCGCGAGCTCGCGGGGATCCACGGTGAGCGTCATGCAGAAGTACGGCTCGTCCGGACTCGCCTCGGCGACATGAGCGACGACAGGAAGATCCACCGAAACCGCGAGGTACTGGGACCGGTCGTAGACGTACGTCTCGTCGCCGACCGTCACCTGCTTTCGGCCCTGGACCACCACGTACACCGCCGGCTCTTGGAGGAAGGGCGCCGGTTCGGTCGGTTGGGAAAACCGATACAGCTTCAACTCCGGGATGGCCGTGTCGTGCCGCCCATCCGAGCCCGTCCGGCGCCCGAGGAGCCTCGCGAGCTCGCTCCGCAGCGCCTCAGCGGTTGCGCGTCCCTGCCGGTCAACCATCTGCCCGGACGATACACGGCATCTGACGTTTCCTCCAGTGCCATGTAGGAATAGGCAAGACATTCCGATGATTGGGCAGAGACCGCGCAGGCGGAGATGAGTACCATACGCCCATGGCAGAGCGTGATGTCGGTATCGGAACAGTCCATCGATCGCGCAGGGGAGGACGCCTACACGCGATCGTTGGCTCAGCAGGAATGAGCAAGTTCTCGACAGAAAGCAGCGCGATGACGCTGGCTCGGGCTTGAACGCCGCCGTGCCCAGGTATTCGAAGGCCCATGAGGGCGACCACCAACGTCTGAAGAACGGAGCCACATCGCCATGAAGCACATCTCGATCGGCGGACTCGACGTTTCTCGCATTGGACTCGGGGCCATGTCGATGGCCGGCTACTACGACATCGGAGCAGGCAGCGACGCCGAGTCGATCCGTACGATCCACCGGGCGCTGGACCTGGGCGTCACCCACGTCGACACAGCCGAGATCTACGGTCCCTATGTCAACGAGGAGTTGGTCGGCCGAGCGATCAAGGGCCGCCGCGACCAGGTCGTGTTGGCGACCAAGTTCGGCATCGTCTCTCATTCTGGTGGCGGCCCCGGTGTCCTCGACAGCAGCCCGGCGAACGTCCGTGCCGCCATCGAGGGCTCCCTGCAGCGGCTCGGCACCGACCACATCGACCTCTACTACCAGCACCGGGTCGACCCCAAGACCCCCATCGAGAGCACAGTCGGCGCTCTGGCCGAGCTGGTCGCCGAGGGCAAGGTCCGATACATCGGCCTGTCCGAGGCCGGTCCCGCCACGATCCGCCGCGCCCACGCCGTACACTCGGTCGCCGCGTTGCAGACGGAGTACTCCCTGTGGACCCGTGACCCGGAGGCCGAGCTGTTGCCGCTGCTGCGCGAGCTGGGCATCGGCTTCGTTCCGTACTCGCCGCTCGGCCACGGCTTCCTCACCGGCGAGATCCGCTCGCCCGAGCAGCTCTCCGACGACGACTGGCGCAAGACCAACCCGCGCTTCCGGCGAGAACTTCGTGCGCAACCTGCGCATCGTCGACGAGGTCCAGGCGGTCGCGGCCGAGGCCGGTGCAACGCCGGCACAAGTGGCTCTGGCCTGGCTCCTCGCGCAGGGCGACGACATCGCCCCGATTCCCGGCACCAAGCGGGTCGCCCGCGTCGAGGAAAACACCGCCGCCGACCGCCTCGAGCTGAGCGCCGCGCAGATCGAGCGGCTGAACAACCTCACCCCGGCTGCCGGCGAACGCCACGACCAAGGGAACATGGCCGTCATCGACCGGTGACCGGAGGCTGTGACGGAAGCGTAACGAGTTGCAGCCTCGACTCGCGGTTCCGGTCGCGGGTTTCGCGGCGTAAGCCCAGGCAGCAGAGTGAAATCGGAATTGGTGGAGCAGAAGGGATTCGAACCCTCGACCCCCACGTTGCGAACGTGGTGCTCTCCCAGCTGAGCTACTGCCCCACGAGAGAGCGCGTATTGTACTCGCGCCGGCGCGGCGCGGCAAATTCGCCAATTCGCCGGATTCTCCGGTAGCGCCGCAGACACCACCTTTTCTCCCGCACCTCCCTCCTACGGGCCGCGCCGGCGCGGCAACAGCTCGGGCGGCGCCAGGCCGGCGCGCGCCTCGACCAGGAAGGGAGCGTTGCGCGGCGACCAGACGCTCGGCGCGATGACCATCCGGTCCAACCCCGGCGGATAGAAGACATCGTCGCTCTTGCCGCGCGGATAACAGAAGGCGCCGACCGCCTGGACGGCAATGCCGGCCGCGACCGCCGCCACGAAGGCGCGCAGGCCCCAGCCGCGCAGCCTGGCGACGACCGGCACCAGGAGCCAGACCAGAAAGGGCAGGACATCCGTGAGATAGCGCGGGCCGTAGCAGGCGCCGGCCCGGTAGTCGGCGCGGGCGAAGATGTAGAGCTGCACCACGAAGGCGGCGGCGACCGCCCACTCGAGCAGCCGATCGCGGGCTGCCGGCCCGCCCGCCGGAGCCGTCGCGGGGTCCTCTTCCCACCGCCACGATCGCCGGCGCCGCAGCCGGCAGGCCAGGAAGGCAAGAAAGGGCGAGAAGATCAGCAGCCCCTTCCCGGGGCTGAACAGCTCTCCGGCCACGCCCGGCAGCAACGGATGGGACATGAAGGGGTGGCCACCGCGGACAGCCCAGGCGTAGCCGCCGGCCCAATGGCCGAAAACCGCGAGGTTGTAGAGCGCGAACGGCGCCGCCGCCGCGATCGCGCTTCCCACCGCCCACAGCGCCCGCCGGCGATGGCGCACCACGAGATAGGCGAGCACCCCGGCTGCCAGCGCCGCGTCGGGGGGACGGTTCACCGCGAGGAGGCCGGCCGCCAGGCCGGCGGCGACGAGGCTCCCGGCGGTCGGCAGGGCGGTGGCGGCGAGCAGCGCGCAGACCGCCAGCAGCTCTCCGGTCCCGTGCAGCCACAACGCCTGGCTGGAGATGACCCAGGTCTCGGTCGCGAAGCCGTAGGCTACCGCCGCCAGGACCGCCCGCGGCCGCACGGCCGTCCTCCCGGCCAGGAGAAAGAAGAGGCCGACCGAGGTCGCCGCCAGCAGCGACGCCGCGAGCTTCTCCATGCGCAGCGACGTGTTTTGCAGCCGCCACGGCTCCCAGCCCCGCCAGTCGAGGAAAGCCACCGCCGGGGCGTAGAGCGGCGCGACCAGCAGTGGTGTGACGATCGGGTAGGTCGAGTACAGATGGCCCGCGGGGGAGCGGTAGAGCCAGTACGCGTCGTGGTACGGCTTGCCGGGCGGCACGATGCTGGCCAGCGCGGCCACCGGGTCCAGGTTGACGCTCCCCGCCCGCCACAGCGCCAAGGGCAGCAGCCGTGCCGGCACCGTGTCGCCGTCCTGGATGACGCGGAAGTTCAGGTTGTAGACGACCAGGGCCGCCAGGGTCAGCAGGACCGCCGTGCGCCACTCGGCGCGCCGGCCGGCTCCGGGTTCGCTCGCCGGCAGCAGCCGTCCGCCGCCGTTCGCCGCCGGCGCCGCCGGCATCACGCCTCCGCCGCGGCACGCACCGTGGGCTCCGCGGCGACGGCAAGGGCTACGCTCTCGGCGCCGCTCTCGGCACCGCTCCGAGGCAGGGGCACGACCCCAAGCTCGGCATAGACCTTCCCCAGCGCCGCCGTGAAGGCGCTGGCCGAGAAGCGCTCTTCGAAACGGCGCCGGGCGCCGGACGCGAGCCGCCGCCGCAGGCCCGGATCGCCGAGCAGGCGCGACAGGGCCGCCGCCAGGGCCCGCGGATCACCGGGCTCGACCAGCAGGGCGCTGGCGCCGTCGTCGACGTCCTCGGGGATGCCGTCGACCCGCGACGCGACGATGGCGCGGCCCGCTTGCAGGGCTTCGAGCAGCGCCAGCGAGCCGCTCTGCTCGGAGCGCGACGGCAGCACGAAGACGTCCGCGCGCTCGAGGTGCGAGTAGGGATCGGGCACCTCCCCAGGCAGCTCCACCTGGCCGCCAAGCCCCAGCTCGCGCGCCAGGGCACGCTCCTCCGCGAGCTGCCTGCCGCCGCCGAGCAGGCAGGCGCGGAACGGCACTCCCGCGGCCCGCAGGCGGTCGAGAGCCGCCAGCAGCACGTCCCCTCCCTTGCGCGGCTCGTGGCGGCTCACCGCGACGATGAGCGGCGTACCGTCCCCGCCGCCGGCCGCGCTCGACGACCGCGCGTCCTCCGGCGCCTTGGCCGCGGCGCCGGCCGGCGGCGTCTCGCGCAGGAAGGCGGCTTCGGCGGCATAGGCGAGCTTCACGCAAGCGCCGCCCACCGCCGCGCCATGGCGCGCCGCGACGAGGCGCCGCACCGACTCGTAGTTGATCAGCACCCGCCGGGCCCCGCGGTAGGCGCGCCGCTCCCACCGGTTCACGGCCAGGCGGATCCACAGGTGGCCGGCCCGCTGGCGCAGCCGCGTGCGGAGGCGGTAAGCGGCCAGGCCGCCCAGGATGGCGCGCGACTCGGCTTCGTAGGTCGTATAGGAGCTGACGATCGGGATCGCCTCGCAGGCCGGCGCCGCGGTGCGCAGGCGCGCGCAGGCCAGGATCCCGGCGTATCCCCAGACGCCGAAGCCATGCACCAGAAGCGGTCCGCGGCGGCCGGCGGCGAAGCGCTCGATTGCCGCCGCGATGCGCGGCGCATGGATTCCGGCCGCCATCTGGCGCACCGGCCGCAGCGGCGCCGCGCTGCAATGGATGACGCCGTAATCGGTCTCCACCGTCTCCCGCCCGCGGCCGGCGCAGAAGAGACGCGGCGTGAAGCCGAGGCGCAGCACCGCGCGGGCGTGAGCGCGGACGTAGCTCGAATGCCCGCCGCCCAGCTCGTCGCGCGGATCGCGCCCCGAAACCAGCACGACGTCCCGGCTCATGACCTGCCGCCACCGGCCAGCCCGCGGTCGCCGCTGCGCGCCACCTCTCCGGCCACGAGATCGATCTCCGCCGCCGTGAGCGCCGGTCCGGAGGGCAGGTACAGGCCTTTGCGGCAGAGCTCCTCGGCGATCGGATAGCGCTCGCCGCGATGGCGCCGGAAATAGATCGGTTGCAGGTGCACCGGAATGAAGAACGTGCGCGTTTCGATCCCCTGCCGCGCCAGGCGATGGCGCAGCTCGTCGCGCGAGCAGCCGAAATCGTCCTCGACCAGCAGGGCATACATCCAGAAGACGCTCTCGACCTCCGGGCGCTCGCCGGGCAGGGTGAGGCCGCGCACCCCGGCGAGGCGGTCGCGATAGCGCTCGGCGTTGTGGCGCCGCGCCGCCACCAGCCGCGGCAGCCGCTCGGTCTGGGCGAGGCCCACCGCGGCCTGCAGGTTGCTCATCCGGTAGTTGAAGCCGAGATAACCGTGCCAGAAGTGCCGTTCGGAAGAGAAAGCGTGATCGCGCAGCCGGCGCGCGGTGGCCGCGAGACGCTCGTCGTTGGTGGTCACCATTCCGCCCTCGCCGGTGGTGACGATCTTGTTGCCGTAGAAGGAGAAGGCCGCGGCGTCGCCGAGGCCGCCGACCGCCGCGCCGCGATAGGTGGCGCCGTGCGCCTCCGCCGCGTCTTCGAGCAGGGCGAGCCCATGGCGGGCGGCGACGTCGCGCAGCGGCCCCATGTCCGCCGGATGCCCATAGGTGTGCACGGCGACGATCGCCCGGGTCCGCGGCGTGACCTTGGCCGCGACCTGCTCGACGTCGAGGTTCCAGGTGCCGGCATCGGCATCCACCAGCACTGCTTGGGCGCCCGTGTAGGCCACCGCGTTGGCGGTCGCGATCATGGTGAAGGTGGGCACGATGACCTCGTCGCCCGGGCCGATCCCCAGCGCCGCCAGGGTGAGATGCAGGGCGGCAGTGCCGCTGGCACAGGCCACGCCGTGAGCGCAGCCCGAGGCGGCGGCGAAGCGTTGCTCGAAGTCGCCCACGAAGCGCCCCGCCGACGACACCCAGTTGGACTCGACGCACTCGGTCAGGTAGCGCAGCTCGTTGCCGTCGAGAAGGGTCTCACAGACCTGGATCAGGCGCCGGTCCGGACCGGCCATGCCGGGGACGGCGGCCCCGCCTCCCATGCCGGCGCCGGCACCGCCAGGGCAGGGGCCGGCGGGCGGCAGCGTCAGCTCCGGCTCGGGGCCGGGGAGCAGCCGCCGCAGGGGCGCCATCTCCGCCTCGCTCAGGCGCAGCTCCTCGAGCGTCCGGCGGATCATGGCGCGGCGGTCTCCGCGGCCGCCGCCGGGGCGGCCGGCGCGAGCGGCGCCGCGATGAAGCGCGCCAGCCGGTCGCCGCGCTCCAGGATGCCGGCCTGGTCGGCCGGGCCGGCGCCCGGGAAATGCTGGGCGAAGATCGCCGCCGCCCCCAAGGCGATGCGCGGGTCGAGGCCGCCGAGGAAAGCGGCGCGATAGCCGGGAGCCGGCTGGCAGCCCCAGCCGGCGGCGGGCGCGATCCGCCACCGTAAGCGGGAGTAGGCGGCCAGGGCGCGCCAGCCGGCCGGTCCGAGCAGCCGCGCCGGGCCGCCGCGGGCCAGGGCCGCCAGCACCCGGCTGGTGGGCGTCGCGGCGATGGCGCGCATCACCTGGGCGTGCAGCCGCGCCGCCACGGCGGCCGCCGGCAGGGCGTCGCCCGTGGCCGGCCGGGGCTGCCAGCCGGCCTGGGCGAGCAGCAGCGGCACCAGATCGATTCCCATGCGTTCGGGCGATTCTCCCAGGGCCAGCACCGAGAGCGCGACGCGCAGGCACTGGCTGCAACGGCTGCAGGCCGCCTGGTCCGCCGCCACCCGCCAGCAGGAATACTGGAGGTCGCACAGGTCGCCGTAGCGGGTCCACAGGAGCTGCTGCACCTGCTCGCTGTGCAGGGCGCCGATCAGCGAGCCGTAGCGCAAGCCGAGGGGCGCGAGCAACGACTCGATTGCCCGCTGGCTGGCGCGCGAGTACATGCAGTGCGGGTGCTGGACGATGCGCCCGTCGATCTCGACGCTGTCCTGCACCTCCGCCTCCGACGCCAGGAACAGGTCGGTCGCGCCGAGCGCCAGGGCGCACACCAGCAGCGCCGCGAAATAGAGCCAGGTGTCGGTGATCTCGTTGACCGACACCGGGTAGCCGGCGGTGGGCGGAAAATCGTTCCGCCAGCTCTCTCGCAGGTCCGATTCCACCTCGAGCAGCGTGACATCCCGGCGCGCCGGCATGGCCGCCAGCACCTGGCGGCGGCGGGCCGTCAGGTGGTCGTGCAGCGGGGGCATCGGCGAGGTGGTCGTCACCAGCAGCGGCCGCTCGGCGAGCTCGCACAGGAGCGCCGCCTGCAGCAGGCTGTCCTTGCCGCCGCTGAAGGCTGCGGCCGAGCGGCGACCGGCGGCCGATCGCGCCGGCCGCGGCAGGGAAGCCAGGGGCGGCAGGCGGGGACCGCGCGCCTCGATCTCGAAGGCAGCCAGCGGCGGCCAGCTTGCGGCAGCGGCTGCCGCCGGCGCGCCATCGCGCCGCCCCGGCCGCGGCGGCAGC
>DATKFK010000493.1:0-5763 GCA_035544375.1 Thermoanaerobaculia bacterium | reverse complement strand
CGCCCTACAGCTGGCCTGCAACGCCAGACCGCGGCAACAGCCCCTCGACACACCGCCTGCGCACGACCTCTGGCTCTTAGTCCGGACTTCCCAATGGCCAGCGCGACGCTGTCACGACGCGATAGTCGGACGGACTCCTAGGGGACTAGCGGACTGCCGGCCGGCCCGCGGCGCGCAGCAAGGCCGCCACCGACTTGGCGTCCACGATCTCGCCGCCGGCGGCCATGGCCGCGGCCCGGGCCAGCGGCAGGCGCTCGAGCGTCAACACCTCGTCGCCGTCCAAGGCCTGGCGCCCGCCAGCCAGACCGGTCGCCAGGTACAGCCAGATCCGCTCGTCGGTGAATCCCGGGGTCGTCCATATCCACCCCATCGCCTGCAGCGCCCCCGCCTGGTAGCCGGTTTCCTCCCGCAGCTCGCGGGCGGCACACTGCTCGGGAGACTCGCCGGGGTTCAGGGTGCCCGCCGGGACCTCCAGCAGCCAGCCGCCGGTCGCGTAGCGGTACTGCCGCAGCAGCACCACCTCGCCCGAGTCGAGCAGCGGCACGATGGCGGCCGCGCCAGGATGATGGATCATCTCGAAGTCGTGCTCGGCGCCGTTGGGCAGGCGGATGCGGTCCACCCGCACCTGGATGCGCCGCCCCGAAAACACCGTCCGGCTCGTCAGCAACTCGGCGCCGGTCTCCCCTTCATGGCCTTCAGTCATGTCGTTGCTCCGGGCCCCCCCTCCCGCAATCTACAATCCGCGCCGTGAGCTGGCTCCTGCTCCTCCTGGTCCTCCGGGCCGCCCTCGCGACGCCCGCCCCGGACCCCGCCGGACCGCCGCCGGCATTGCCGCCGCCGCCGACCGCCGCCGAGGCCGCGCGGCTCGCCGCCGGCGAGGTGCTGCTGGCGTCGCGGCCGGCAGGCGGGCGCGCGCTGGCGGAGGAGGTGGGGCGGGGCATCATCGACGCCGCGCCGCAGAGGGTCTTCGCCGCGGTGGTCGACTTCGCTCACTACCAGGAATGGGTGCCGTTCGTGAAGCGCTCCGACGCGCTCCCCAGGAACGACGGGGCGATCGTCAGCTTCCAGTCGCTCGAGCTGCCGTTCCCGCTGGGCAAACGCTACTACAAGATCCTGGCCAGGAGCGACGTCTCGGGTCTGGGCGATGCCCGGACCTGGCGCGCCTGGTGGCGCTACCTGCCAGGAACCGGCAACGTGGCGGACCACCATGGTTGGTGGGTCCTGGTGCCTTACGGCGCCGGGCGGACGCTGGGCACCTGTGTCCTCTACACCGACCCGGGCAACGGCATGCCGGCCTGGGCGGTGCACCGCGGCACGGCCGCGACCATGCCCTTCGTCTTCAGCGCCCTGCGCCAGCAGATCCATCGTTCCCGCTACGAGCAGACTCTGATAAACTAGCTGACCCGTAACCCGAAGGCCGAGCCCAGGCCCTCGCGGGCGACACCAAGGACGCACCCCATGCCTGACAATGAAGCTCTGGCTCTGGAAGCTCATCTGGGCGCCGAGCTGCACCGCCGGTCCTCCGAGCTGACCAGGGCCTGGCTCGACCGCTTGTTGCAACGGCTCGAGGTCCACCCGCGGCGGATCTTCCCCTCCGACACCCTGCTCAACCACATTCCCGAGATCCTGAAGGGCGTCTCGGATTATCTCTGCTCGAGCGGCGACATGGTCGCGGCCAAGCTGGTGCGCGACGAGCTGGCGCAGCTGGCGCGGCTGCGGCGCGAGCAGGGCTACGACGTCGACGAGCTGCTGGCCGAGTTCGAGATCCTGGGCGAGATCCTCTACGGGGCGCTCAGGGAGGAGGCCGATTCCTTCGGGCGCAAGGTCCCGGCGGAGTATGCGATCGAGGTCGCCGAACGGCTGTACCGCGCCCTGATGGTCATCACTACCATCACCGCCGGCACCTTCCGCGAGGAAGGCTTCCGCGACCGCCGCGAGCGCGCCCGCCTGCTGGGCGGCTTCGGCCGCGACCTGGCCCACGAGCTGCGCAACCGCCTCGCCGCCGCCGACGCCTCCCTGCAGATCCTGGCCCACGACCTCGGCGAGCTCCGCGACGGACGCGGCACGGCCGAATCCGCTCCTGGCGAGCACGCCGGCGAGCCTACCGGCGGGGCCGAGGAGAACAAGCGGCGCGCTGGCGAGCGGTCGCAACGGGCGCTCAAAGCACTCGGCAGCGCCCTGCAGCGCATCAAGGGGGTTGCCGACGACATCCACGCCCTGGCCATCGCGCAGGGGAGCGAGGAATCGGCGCAGGGCCGCCGGTTGGCCTTGCGCACGCTGCTCGAGGAGACCGTCGAGGAGCTGGGCGGGCTCGCCGAGGAGAAGGGCGTGCGGATCGAGCTGCAGGAGGTCATCCCCGATGTGCAGGTGGATGCCACCAGGATCGAGCTGGTGCTGATCAACCTGCTCGGCAATGCCATCAAGTACTCGGACGAGAGCAAGGCCGACCGCTGGGTCCGCATCTCGGTCATGCGCCAGGAGCCGGCCCACTGGCGCATCGGCGTCGCCGACAACGGCGTCGGCATTCCGGCGGACCTGCAGGGCCTGATCTTCGAGCAGTTCGTGCGCGCCCACCCCGATGTCGCGGACGGCACCGGCCTCGGCCTCGCCATCGCCCGCGCCGCCATCGATCAGCTGCACGGACAGATCTGGCTGGAAAGCGAGCCCGGCGCCGGCAGCACCTTCTACTTCACCGTCGTGGACCCGCCCGCCGCGACCCTCCCCGACGGCACCGGCCCCAGCGGCGCCAGCCACAACGGCGCCGCGCGCTGAACGGGCGCCTCTCCTGTAGGTAGGCCCGGACGGGGCGGCCCGGACGGGCCTATCCCTGGCCGGCCGGACCTGCCTTGGTACTGCCTTCCGGAAATACGGTGTCACACCGAGGCCGCCGAGCCGCCGTCCCAGCAAGGCGCGCGACTGAGGCATAGCCAAGCCTATGCCGCAGGGAGCGAAACGCAGCTGGGGCGGATGGATCGGCGGCCGAATGTCACCGTATTTCCGGAAGTCAGTACTTAGCCGGGGCCGGTTGGGCAGCGGCCGCGGGCCCCCCCAGGGCGCTGGCGCCCAGCACGACCAGCCTGCCGGCCAGCAGCGCCGCGCGGCAGGCGCGCCTCTGGATCTTGCCGCTCGAGGTCTTGGGAATGGTGCCGGCGCGCAGCAGCACCACCTGCTGCACCTGCGCCTCGTGCTGCTCGGCGACCGCCTGGCGGACCGCATCGGCGATCGCCTCGACGCTGCCGGGGTCGAGCGGCGCGTCGTCGGCGGTCCGCTCGTGCTCGTGCACCACCACCAGCTTCTCCTCTTCCGCGATCTCGATGGAGAAGGCGGCGCCGCAACCCGGGCGCAGCGCCGGGTGGCTGCGCTCGACGGTCAGCTCGATGTCCTGGGGATAGAGGTTGCGGCCGCGGATGATGATGAGGTCCTTCCGCCTGCCGGTGACGAACAGCTCGCCGCCGTCGAGGAAGCCGAGATCGCCGGTGCGCAAGAACGGCGCCGCGTCCTCCTCACCGCCGCCGGCGCCCGCGGATCCCGCCGCCGGCTCGGCGAGGTGGCCGTCGAAGGTCTCGGCGGTCTCCACCGGACGGTGCCAGTAGCCCTTGGCGACACTTGGGCCGCGCACCCAGATCTCGCCGATCTTGCGCTCCTCGCAGGGCGTCAGGGCTTCGGGATCGACGATGGCGAGGTCCTGGCCGAGCCACGCCTTGCCGCACGACACCAGGACGCGGCCCGCCGGGTCCGTTACCGGCTGTGCCTCGCCGGCCTCCAGCAGGCTGCGGTCGAAGGCGGCCACCCGCGGCGCGCCGCGCACGGCGCCGGCTCCCGCGCCGCCGCTGACGAACAGCGTGGCCTCGGCCAGGCCGTAGCAGGGGAAGAAGGCCCGCGCCTGGAAGCCGCAGCCGCCGAAGGCCTCGGTGAAGCGCGCCATCGTCTCGGCGCGCACCGGCTCGGCGCCGTTGAAGGCGGTGTCCCAGCTGCTCAGGTCGAGGCTGGCCCGGTCGGCTTCCGTGACCTTGCGCGCACAGAGGTCGTACGCGAAGTTGGGGCCGCCGCTGGTGGTGGCGCGATAGCGGGAGATCGCCGCCAGCCAGCGCTTGGGGCTCTGCAGGAACGCGATCGGCGACATCAGCACGCAGCGCGCGCCGAGATAGAGCGGCTGCATGACATTGCCGATCAGACCCATGTCGTGGTAGAGGGGCAGCCAGCCGACGATCACCGAGTCGGCCGTCTGACCGAACGCCTGGCGGATCATCTCCTCGTTGTGCAGCAGGTTGCCGTGGGTCACCATGACGCCCTTGGGGGCCGCCGTCGAGCCCGAGGTGTACTGCAAGAACGCCATGGTCGCGCCGGTCGCGCCAGGATCGCTCCAGGCGCCGGCCTGTTCGAGCGGCACCTCGTTGGTCGCCATCAGGCGCAGCGCCGAGAGATCCGGCACCTGGGTGGCGAGGCCGCCGATCGCCGCCTTGAGCTCCGTTGTCGTCAGGGCCACGGCCGGGCGGGCGTCGCGGGCGATCTCGAGCAGGCGCGGCAGCGTGCGCGCCGAGCGCGGCGGGTAGGCCGGCACCGCGACCACGCCGGCATAGAGGCAACCGAAGAAGGCGGCCACGAACTCGAGTCCCGGCGGGTACAGGAGCAGCGCCCGCTGGCCGGCGGCGCCGGCCTGCTGCAGGGCCGCGCCGATCGCCCTTGCCCGGAGGTCCAGGCCGGCGAAGCTCAGGTGGCCTTCCTCCTCTCCGGGCCGGTCGGGAAGGAAGGTGTACAGCGGCTGCTCGCCCAAGCTCTCGGCGCGCGTCCGGCCCAGCTCGACCAGGCTCGCCCAGGGGAGCGAGAAGGCGGGGGCGGCGGCGGCGGTCTTGGTCAGGGGCGTGGTCTCCAGGGTCATCGGCATTCTCCTGTCCTGATCAGCCTACAGGGGGCGGATCGCGCGCGCCACGACCCCGACGGAGCGGGCCCCCGTCTATCTGGTGCCGCTTGGCGGGCGGCCTGGGACGCGAGACGCGACGACGGAGCCGGCGGCGAGGAGCGGGCGCCGGGAACTCCCGTGGCCCGCCCCCCGTCCAAGCAAGGCAAGAGAGGCGCCTCTCGATCGCGCGGCCGCAAGCGGCGGCCGCGCCAACCGTGAAGAAGGAGAGCCTCATGTTCACGACCCCTTGGATGACCGCGGGAGGCGACCGCCGGGTCGCCGGCCGCAAGCGCGCCGTTCTCCTGACCACCTCCCTGCTGCTGCACGGATTGGCCCTGGCGACGCTCTCCGGGTTCCAAGCCTGGCAGGTGCCGGCGGTCGCCGAACCGCCGGTCGCCGACGTCTTCGAGGTGCAGCTGCCGCTGCCGGCGCTGCCGGCGCCGCCCCAGCGCCAGGAGCCCAAGGCCGACAGCCCCAGGCCGCGCTCGGAGGCCAAGACGCCGGTCCCGCAGGAGCCCCGGGCGAAGGTCGTGATCCAGCCGGACCCGCGCACGCTCCCCGAGCGGGTGCCGCAACCCGCCGCCGATCCGCTTCCCGCCGATCCCCAGCCCGGCGCGACCGACCCGGGCGCCTTCGGCTCCCGCGGCCCCGGGAACGGCAAGGGCCAAGGCGACGGCAATGGCGACGGCCTGAACAACAACGTCGACGACGGCCCGCTGCCGCTCGGCGGCCCGATCAGCCGGCCGCAGATCATCCCCGGCACCAGGGTGCAGCCCCGCTACACGGAGCTGGCGCGCCAGGCCCGCCTGCAGGGGGTCGTGGTCCTGCAAGCCACCATCGACGAGCGCGGCAACGTCATCGAC
>DATKFK010000492.1:0-3074 GCA_035544375.1 Thermoanaerobaculia bacterium | reverse complement strand
CCTGGGGCGCTGGCCGGTCCGCGAGCTGCGCGACGCCGGCGCGGTCGCCGCCTGGGCGGCCGAGCCGGCGCCGGGAGTGCTGGTGCTGCCGCGCTCCGCCTGGCAGCCGCTGCACGCGGCGCCCTGGGCGGCCCGCCTGACCGAGATCGCCACGGCTTCAGGCTGGAACGTCTCGAAGGGGAGCCGGCTGGAGCTCGTCGCGGTGCGGCGGCCAGGCTGACGGCGGGTGCTCGAGCACGCTGGTATCCGGAGCGACGCAGGAGGTGACGGTGGCGAGGTTCGGCCGGGGAACCATGGTCTTCCAGGCCAATCGCGGGCCGCGTGGGCTGGTGACCGGCCAATCGCGGGCCGCGTGGGCTGGTGACCGGCATCCAACTCGGGCATGGGCAGGGCGGTGACTTTGGCGCCGCGGCCGTTGTCACTTCCGCTGTGACCTTTGTCACTCCAGAGATCTCCCTGGGCGGCGTATCATGCAGTTGGCTTTTTCGTGCTGCAAGACCGATCCGCGCCTCCCGCGCGTTCACGACAGGCGGACCAAGCATGGCGTCCCGATCGCCCTTCTCCGTTCTCGCGTTGCTTGCCGCGACGGCGCTCCTGGCACCGGCCGTGCGGCCGGCCGCCGCCACCTCGGTGGTGCTTGGCTCCGATGGCGAGCTGGCGGACCAGGCGCCGGTGGTGGTGGAGGCAACGGTGCTGGCGACGGTGCCGAGCTTGCCGGGATCTGCCGCCGGAGCCTCGACGGCCCCCACGACCGATTACCTGCTGCGCGTCGAACGCGTCTTGAAGGGCAGCGTTCCGGCGGGCACCGGCCCGGTGCGGCTGCGGGTGCTTGGCGGTCCCGGGCCGGACGGGATGACGCTCAAGATCTGGGGCTCCCCCGACCTGAAAGCCGGCGAGCGCGTCCTGCTCTTCCTGGTGGGCCCCGGCGCCGACGGCTCGTACCGGCCGTTGCACCTGGCGGTCGGGGTGTTCCACCAGGTCGAGACAACGGCCGGACCGGATGGCCGGAGCGCCGGGCTGCTGGCGGTGCGCGACCTCTCGGAGATGACCGTGGTGGACGCCGGCGGCGGTCTCGGCCCCGGCACTGTGCAGGTGCGCGACTATGACCGCTTCGCGCAATGGCTCGCGGACCGCGCGGGGGGCGAGCAGCGGCCGGCGGACTACCAGCTGGAGCTGCCCGCCGCCGACCTGCAACAGGTGCAGGAGAAGTTCAACTATCTCGGCGGGATCAAGCAGCGCTGGAACGAGTTCGACAGCGGCATCGCCGTGCACTGGACGGTCTACCAAGCTGGTCAGCCCGGCCTGGCCGACCTGGGATTCAACGAGTTCCAGGTGGCGATGAGCGCCTGGAACTCGAATCCGGGCACCAACATCAAGTACGTGTACGACGGCACCAGCAACTTCACCGCCGGCTTCCAGCATCCCGACGGCCACAACACCCTGTTGCCCGGGGACCCGAACGACGATTTGCCGGGCAGCTTCACCTGCACCTCGCCCGGCAACGGCAACGGCATCCTGGGCGCGGGCGGCACCTGGTTTCCCACCAACGCCTCGCCGCCGCTCCCGATCCAGGAGGCGGACATCGTCATCCAGGACGGGGCGGGCTGCTGGTTCAACAACGATCCGGCCCGCGCCGAGCAGGTGTTCGCCCACGAGCTGGGTCATTCGCTGGGCATGGGGCACTCGTGCGGCGACTCGCTGACCGGCAGCTGCAACACTGCCGTCAAGGACGGCGCCCTGATGCGCGCCATGGCGCACAACGACAACCGCGGCGCGGCGCTGGGCGACGACGACCGGGCCGGCATCGCCACGCTCTACGGCAACGGTACGAGCGGCGGCCCGGGCAGCCCGCCGTCGGCGCCCACCAGCCTCGCCGCCGCCGCGAAGTCGAAAGGCGCGGTCACCTTGACCTGGAAGGACACGTCCAGCACCGCCACCCAGGTCGACGTGGAGAGCAAGCGGGGAAGCGGCCGTTTCCATCAGGTCCAGACGCTGGCAGGCGGAGCCGCCTCGACGACCCTCACCGGCCTGTCGGCTGGCATGAAGTACACGTTCCGGGTGCGCGCCCACAACGGCGCCGGCTACTCGGGCTACTCCAACGTGGCGACCGCTGTGCCCTAGCCGGCTGCTGAAAAAGCCCGTGCGTCGCGTTGCGAGCGCCGCGGGGCCGGATGCCAGGCGCCGCGACGCAGGCGATGCCCGGACATCGTCGAGGAGCGGCAACGCCGCAGACGGCCCCGCGCCGCCGCAACCCGAAGGGCGAAGCGCGGCGTGCGGGATTTTTCAGCAGCCTGCTAGCCGGGGCGGGTGTCCTCGGGGACGATCTGGAAGGGCTCCAATCCTTCCGGTCGGTAGAGTAAGAAATCGCGGCGGTCGAGAGTGAAGATCCGGTGGATCCTCTCCCGTTCCGCGACCCGGACCAGCGCGGCGTCAGCAAGATCCATCGGCAGGTCTTGGTATTTCTTCATCAGCTCTCGCATCCTCGCAAAGTCACGCAGCTCCAGGGGGACGACCGTGACTCCTCTCCGCTCCAGAAACTCCCAAAGCGCATCCTGGGCACGCCAGGAAAAACCGAGCAGATACATGGCCTCGGTGACGACGGGCCAGACGGAGATCAGGGGCTCGGCAAGGGTCCGCAGTGTCTCCTTGCACTGTTGGTGATGACCGTCGTCCGCGTGGAGCAGCGCCACCATCGGGCCGGCGTCCAGAAGGATCATGATTTTCTGTTCACCAGGAGTCGACGAAAGCGCTGCCCGGTGTTTTCCGAGAGGCCTGGCGGGCCGCCTCGGACGCAGCCGATCAGGTCGGCGACGCGGTCAAAAGGAGCCTGCCGCTCCTGAGACGCCAGCAGCTCGATTGCCTCGCGCACGATCTCGGACTTGGACACCGATCTGCTTCGAGCCAACTGCTCCAAGGCACGTTCCGTTTCGGGGTCGAGTCGAACACTGGTGGGCAAGAGTGAACCTCCTATGTAGTACAGAGTGTACTACGCCCGCTGCCCAGGTTCCTGCTCTGGTGGAGGCTTGATCTGGGTGGAGGCCATAGGTGTCCTCTGAGCAGGTCGGTGCAGCACG
>DATKFK010000491.1:0-2860 GCA_035544375.1 Thermoanaerobaculia bacterium | reverse complement strand
GTTGCGGGCGACCTCGGGATGCTCGAAGTTGACCGCCTCGACCTTGATCAGGGCGAAGTAGCGCTCGCCTTCCTTCGGCTGCCGCACCTGGCCCGAGATGGTGTCGCCGGTGCGCAGGTCGAAGCGCCGGATCTGGCTCGGACTGACGTAGATGTCGTCCGGACCCGGCAGGTAGTTGTACTCCGGGGCGCGCAGGAAGCCGAAGCCGTCCGGCAGGCATTCGAGCACCCCCTCGGCGAAGATCAAGCCGCTCTTCTCGGTCTGCGCCTGCAGGATCTTGAAGATCAGCTCCTGCTTGCGCATGCCGGTCGCGCCCTCGACCCCCATGTCCTTGCCGATCTGGGTGAGCTGGGAAATGCTCATCTCCTTGAGCGCCCGGATGTCGAGCGCCTCCACCGAGCTTCCCTTCTCCACTGGGTTCTGCGTTGTTGATTTAGCCATGTTGCTCCTTGGGTCCTTTCTACTTGGTGCTCGCTTCGAGGTGGTCGTCGATGACGCTCCACAGCTCCTTTATCCCTTCTCCTGAATGTGCGGAGACCGGGACCAGGGGGGCCGCCTTGGCCAGGCCCAGCGCGGCGGCGATGCCGCGGAGGGCGGCGGCGCGGCGGCCGCGGGGCAGGCGATCGATCTTGGTCGCGGCGACCGCGATCTTGGCGCCCAGGCTCGACAAGTACTCGTACGCCTGCTGATCGAGCGGCGTCGCTCCGACCTCGGCGTCGACCAGCATCATCACCTGCGCTTGCGGCAGCGAATGCCGCAAATAGCTGTTCACCACTTCCGCCCACTCCCGGCGCGCGGCCCTGCCGGCGCGCGCCCAGCCGTAGCCCGGCAGGTCGACGAACCAGCAGCGGCCGTTGACCAGGAAGTAGTTGACGGCCCGCGTGCGGCCCGGCGTCGAGCCCACCCTGGCGAGGCCCTTGCGCCCGAGGATGCGGTTGAGCAGGCTCGACTTGCCGACGTTCGAGCGGCCGGCAAATGCGATCTCCGGGCGCCCGTCGCGCGGGAAGTCTCCGCTCTGGTGAGCGGACCTGACGTATTCCGCGGTCTCGACCTTCAAGGGTCCTTTGCCGGGCGGCAACCATCCGCCCCAGCGGCCGCCGGCGTCCGAACAATCGCCAGCCAGCGCGGCGGCCGCGGGAAACTTTTCAACCTGATTGGCCGCGGGACCGCGCCGGCCTGACAGGCTGGCGCGTTCGAGCCCCCGCGACGAACTCTGCGACCTCGGGGGTGCCCTCCGGGTGTGTCAATGGGCCAGTGAATCCGACCCCACGGGAGGCTCTGAGGGGGCCTCCTTGAACTTGTTCTTGGCGGTCTTGAGGAGCGGAGAGGTCTCGCCGTCCAGGGCCAGACGCAGCACCTCGTCCATCGACTCGACCAGGTGCATCTCCATCGCCTCGCGCACCTCGACCGGGATCTCCTCGAGGTCCTTCTCGTTCTCCTTGGGAAGGATCACCTCGGTGATACCGCCGCGGAAGGCGGCCAGAACCTTATCCTTGATCCCGCCCACCGGCAAGACCTTGCCGCGCAGGGTGATCTCGCCGGTCATCGCCACGTCCTTGCGCACCGCGATCTTGCTCAGCGCGGAGATCAGGGCGGTGGCCATGGTGATGCCGGCCGACGGACCGTCCTTGGGGATCGCCCCCTCCGGCACGTGGAGGTGCAGATCCATGCTCTCGTTGAAGTCAGGATCGATGCCGAACAGCTCGCTGCGGCTGCGCAGGTAGGACACCGCCGCCCGAGCGGACTCCTGCATCACCTCGCCGAGCTTGCCGGTCAGGGTCAGCTTGCCCTTGCCGGGCATCAACCCGACCTCGGTCTCCAGCAGCTCGCCGCCCACCTCGGTCCAGGCCAGGCCGGTGGCGACGCCGATCTCGGACAGCTGGTTCTTGCGGCGGGCGCGGAAGCGCTCCTTGCCCAGGAACTCGGAGATCATCTGGGACCGCACCGTGACCGCAAGCCCCGAGCCTTCCTTGACCACGCGGCGGGCGATCTTGCGGCACACCGACGCGATCTCGCGCTCTAAGCTGCGGACGCCGGCCTCGCGCGTGTAGCTCTCGATCAGCACCCGGATGGCTTCCTCCTCGAAGCCGATCTTGTCGGTCGCCAGGCCGTGGTTCTTCACCTGCCGCGGCACCAGGAACTGCTGGGCGATGGCCAGCTTCTCGTTGAGCGTGTAACCCGAGAGCGGGATCACCTCCATGCGGTCCTTGAGCGGCGCCGGGATGGTGTGGGTGACGTTGGCGGTGGCGATGAACATCACCTTCGAGAGGTCGTAGTCGACGTCGAGGTAGTGGTCGAGGAACGAGTGGTTCTGCTCCGGATCGAGCACCTCGAGCAGCGCCGCCGACGGGTCGCCGCGGAAGTCCATCGACATCTTGTCGACCTCGTCGAGCAGGAACACCGGGTTGACCGTGCCCGCCTTGCGCATCATCTGGACGATCTGGCCGGGGAAGGCGCCGATGTAGGTGCGGCGATGGCCGCGGATCTCGGCCTCGTCGCGCACGCCGCCCAGCGACAACCGCACGAACTTGCGGCCGGTGGCGCGGGCGATCGACTTGGCGAGCGACGACTTGCCGACGCCGGGCGGCCCCACGAAGCAGATGATCGAGCTTTTGGTCTGGCCGATCAGCTGGCGCACCGCCAGGAACTCGAGGATGCGGTCCTTGATCTTCTCGAGGCCGTAGTGGTCCTCGTTGAGCACCTTCTCGGCGTGATCCAGGTCCTTGCGCTCCTTGCTCTTCTTGCGCCAAGGCACCGACACCAGCCAGTCGATGTAGTTGCGCGACACCGTCGCCTCGGCCGACACCGGCGGCATCGCCTCGAGCCGCTTGAGCTCCTGCTCCGCCTTCTCCTTGACCTC
>DATKFK010000490.1:0-4832 GCA_035544375.1 Thermoanaerobaculia bacterium | reverse complement strand
GCCGGTGCCGATCGGGCGGCCGATCGCCAACACCTCGATCCAGGTCGCCGGCCGCGATGGCCAGCCGGCGCCGGCGGGCGTGCCGGGCGAGCTCCTGATCGGCGGCGACGGCCTGGCGCGCGGCTACTTCCGCCGCCCGGATCTCACCGCCGAGCGCTTCGTGCCCGATCCCTTCGCGGCGGCGCCGGGAGAGCGGCTCTACCGCACCGGCGATCTCGTGCGTCTCGGCAGCGATGGCTTGCTGCACTTCCTGGGGCGGATCGACGGCCAGGTCAAGATCCGGGGCTTCCGCGTCGAGCTGGGCGAGATCGAAGAGGCGCTGCGCCGCCTGCCGGGGGTCGCGCAGGCGGCAGTCCTGGCGCTCGACGGCGGCCCTGCCGACCCGGCCGGCGCCCCCGGGCTTCCCGACCGATCCGCCGCCGAGCGCCGCCTGGTGGCCTACGTCGTCCGCGACAGCGCCGCGCCGGGCAGCGCGGGCGAGCTGCGCGAGGCGCTGGCACGCCAGCTACCCGCCTACATGATCCCCGCCGAGGTCGTGTTCCTGGACAGCCTCCCGCTGACCGCCCACGGCAAGATCGACCGCGGCGCGCTGCTGGCGTCCGGCCGCGCGCTGCCGGCCGCGGGCGGCGCCGAGCAACCGCCGCGCACCGAGCTCGAGCACCTGATCGCCGCCCTCTGGCAGGAGCTCCTGCAGCGAACCGGCTTCGGCATCGAGGACAACTTCTTCGAGCTCGGCGGGCACTCCCTGCTGATGGCCCAGGTGCAGGGGCGCCTGCAGGACGCCCTCGGCCGCGACGTGCCGGTGACCGAGCTCTTCCGCTTCCCGACCATCCGCTCCCTCGCCGCGCGCCTCGAGGGGGACGCTGCCGGCACATCGAGACCTGCCTAGGCGCGGAGGTGGGGCCGGCGCTTGCGCTTTACTTACGCCAGGTGTATAAAGAGAGTGCAACCCCCCTTCGACAGGCCGCGTCCGCGGCCGCCAGACTGGAATCTCACATGCCCAATCCTGCTGCGCCTCGCTTTCGCATCCAATCTCCCCTGCTGCAGCTGCTGCGCGGCCGGCTGCGCCGGGTCGCCCTGCCGCTCGCGACGGTCGTGGTGCCGCTGCTGTTCGCCCGCGCCTGCCTGCTGACCTACGTGCCGCCCGACCGGATCGGCATGCGCCAGGTCGCCTTCGGCCCCAGCAAGGGGCTGCAGAAGGAGCTGGTGGGGCCGGGCTACCGCCGCGAGATCAGCGGCTACGAGCAGATCCGCACCTTCCCGCACGACCTGCAGGTCGTCGAGTTCACCAACAACCCGCAGGAGTCCGGCGCCGGCCACCTGAAGGGCGCCGCCATCAGGGTCCCGACCATCGACGGCTATCCCGTCGACGTCGACGTCTCGGTGCTCTACCGCATCAAGGATCCCTTCCTGGTCGTCTCCCGGTTCGGCTTCGGCAACGCCTACGAGGAGGCGGTGGTGGTGCGCTTCACCGATCCGCTGGTCAAGCAGTTCCTGGGCGAGCTGCTGGCGGAGCAGTTCTACGGCGGCGAGCGGCTGCAGCGGGTGGCCGGGCTCAAGGCCGAGCTGGCCCGGCGCTTCGCCGACAACGGCCTTTCCCTGGCCGACGTGCTGATCCGCCAGTACGACTACCCGGCGACCTTCCAGGCGCTCACCGAGCAGAAGAAGATCCAGGACCAGTCGGTGCTCACCAACCGCGCCCTGGCCCGCCAGGCCGAGGTGCAGACACGGCTCAACCAGGTGACCACCGAGGGCCAGAACCTGATCGGCATCAAGTCGGCCGAGTTCGACGCGCAGATCACCGAGATCAATGCCAAGAAAGAGCTCTACGAGCGCCAGAGGCGCGCCGAGGCCGACCTGCTGGTGCGCAGCGCCGAAGCCTCCGGCACCGAGGCGATCAACCGCGCCATGGAAGGAGCGGGCTCGGACAAGCTGTTGCGGCTGCGGCGCGGCCTCGCCCTGCTCAACAGCATCAAGGGACCGATCTACATCTCGGAGGACCCCACCGATTTCTCGAAGATCGTGAACAGCCATTGAAACGGACGTTCGATCCCCGAGCTGCGACCCAACGCGGAGAAACGAAAGTCATGCGACGCTTCCTGTGCGCCCTAATCTTGCTGGTCCTCCCGGCGCTCGCCCTCTCGGCCTGCACGCCGCATCACACCGGCCCCACCGAGGTCGGCGTGGTCTTCAACAAGGTCACCCGCTCGCTCGACATCAAGCCGGCGGGCGCCACCTATTTCTTCCTGCCGTTCATCAACGATTGGAACACCTACGACATCTCGCAGCGCAGCCTGATCATGAACGCCGACACCAGCTCCGGCAACCGCCGCGAGAAGGACGACCTGCGTTTCAAGACGCGCGACGGCAACGACATCGACACCGACGTCACGGTGCGGTGGCGGATCGATCCCGGCCAGATCGGCGCGATCTGGAAGAACGTGGCGCCGAGCAGCGACGAGGTCGAGCTCCGCCTGGTGCGGCCGCTGGCGCGCACCTACGTGCGCGACGTGCTCAATCGCCTCGACTCCGAGGAGTTCTACAACCCCAGGATGCGTTTCGCCGCCGCCAACGACGCCACCCGCCTGATGGCGGACCGGCTGCGGCCCTACGGCGTCATCGCGGAGTCGGTGTTGCTCGGCGACTTCTCCTTCAAGCACGAGTACCAGCGGCTGATCAATGCGCGCAAGGAAGCCGAGAAACAGGCCGAGAAGCTGGAGGCCGAGATCCACGCCACCGAGGAGGCCAACCAGGCCAACCTGCAGGGCAGGATCGCCGAGCTCACCCAAAAGCTCACCGCCGCCCAGGGCGGCTTCGAGCAGGCCAAGCGGCAGGCCGACGCGTACCTGATCAAGCGCCAGCAGGAGGCCCAGGCCACCCTGGCCGAGCGCAGCGCCACTGCCGAGGGCATCCGCCGCGAACGCGCGGCGCTCAACAGCAGCGCCGGCGACGCCTACGTCAACCTGCAGCTGATCGAGGCGCTGCAGAAGAAGGAGATCCGCCAGATCCCCAAGCTGCCGAACGGCAATATCATCATCGACGGCAACCGGTTGCTGGAGCAGCTGGGGGTGCTGCGCTACCAGGAAGGCCGCGAGACCGAGACCCCGACGCCGGCCGCCAAGCCGCCAAACCCCAACTGAGCGGCCGACGCGCCAAACAGGTGCAGGACAGGTGAGACAGGAAATGGAGCCATGCTCAACCTTGCCGGACGTGAATACGACTTCGGACCCGTGCTGTTCACGGTGCTCCAGGATTGCGAGCATCGCCGCCGCAGCTTGCCGGCGGACGACGCCGACGTGGCGGCGAGCCTCTCCGCCATCGCGCGCCAGAAGCTGAACGAGATCAAGCCCTGCCATGACGAGGCCGGGGGCACGCCCGCCTACTGGCACGAGCTCGAGGGCGAGGTGCTCGACACCGCCCTGCCCCAGTACGCGCGGGCCGCGGCGGCCCAGACGCGCCTCGAGCTTGCGGGCTATGGCCTGTGGCGCCAGGGCGACCCGCTTTCGCGGCTGGCGCTGGGCCTGGCCGGGCTGACGGTCGGCGGCCTGATCGTCAAGGCGCCGTTCATCCCGATCTTCGAGGATGCCTTCGCCTTCGTGCTGGCGGCCGCCGCCTTCTTCTATCCCGAGATCAAGCGCCTGGTCTACGACTGGCGCTACTCCCGCCTGCTCAATCGCCTCATCGCGCAGGCGGAGAAATACCAGCACCGCCAGCTCCCCTACGTCAGCGAAGCCGGCCTGGAAGCCGAGTTGCGCGCCGTCGGCGCGACCGCCGGCAGCGCCCAGGTCACGACCACCGGCAGCGCCCCGGCAACGGCCGCCGGCAGCGTCCCGGCAACGACCACCGGCAGCGTCCCAGGCGCCGCCGCCGGCGCCCAGGCCGCCGCCTCCACGCAGCCCGCCGGCCCCCGGCGCACCGCCCTGGTGGCGGCGCCGCTGTCCATCTTCGCGCCGTCCGAGACCGCCCCACCGCCGGCGCTGCCGCCCGACGCCTCGCGTCCCCGCGCCACCGCGGCCACCGAGCCGGCCGAGCCCCCCGCGGGCCCGCGTCCGAAGGCCGCCGAACGGCGCTAAGGGTCGGCGCCGCTGCAGGAGCTCGCCGCGATCCTTGAACCTGCGGTCAGCCGATCGGCTGGACGGCAGCACGCTTGCCCACTTCATCCTCATGTCCTGCCAGCCGGAGCCGAAGCCAACCGGCGCTGGCAGACGCTTGGGGCATGAAGGGCGACTCAGGTATAGTCTGTGCCTATAGGCACGAGGCGACGATGCGGCTCGCGAGAGTTGAGATTTCCAACTACAAATCGCTCCGGGACGTGACCTTTGCGCCGGGCGCGGTCTCCGTGTTAGTCGGCCCCAACGCGGCCGGGAAGTCGAACCTTGTGGACGCCCTCGATTTTATCGGCGACGTTTATCGTTGGGGCCTAGAAGCAGCAGTACGTCACAAAGGCGGATATGAGAACATCTGCTATCGGCATTCGCGCCGTACCAAAGCACCCATTCGATTCAGAGTGATTTTGACGGACCGGGTCCGCGCTGGAAGAGGTTCGCATCCAAGGCCGATGCAAGACGTCACGCTCGATCATACCCTCGAGTTCAGGACTAGCTCACAAGGAATTGGCTCTGCCTTCACGGTGAATCTCGAGAGACTGCAGGTCTATGAAGAGAGGCCCGCTGGCGCCAGACAAGAAGCCATGCACCTTACCAGGGCGGTAGGCAAGAGGGCAGAGTTTATGGGCCGCGACGATAGCGCTTTACTACCTGCCGGACTTGACGTCTCTATTTTGTCCGACGTCTTGAACGCCGTAGGTCCAGATGACCTCATCTCGTTCATTC
>DATKFK010000489.1:0-2283 GCA_035544375.1 Thermoanaerobaculia bacterium | reverse complement strand
ACCGGTGCCGCCGGCACCTCCTCGGCGGCAGGATGGACCAGCCTGGTGAGCAGGGGAAAGAGGGGGTCGCCGGTCGTCACGCCGATCCAGACGTACCACGGCAGCGCGACGACGGCAGCGGCGAGCAGGGCCGCCGCCAACCGGCGCCAGCGCCGGCTCCTGGCGCCGGCCGGCGCCGCCGCGGGCGCCGGCACTGAAGTAGTGGCGGATGGCGGCGGCTCGGCAACCGGTGCCGGTTCGCGGGACAGGGGCCAGGCCGGCGGCGGGCCGGCGCGCAGGGCCCAGACCGCCACCAGCCCGATGGCGAAGAGCCCCTGGATCTTGACCGCGGCGGCACACCCGGCGAGCGCTCCCGCCAGGACCAGGAGGCGCGGCGCCGCCGTCTCTCGCCACAGCAGCAAGGCCTCGACGGTGGCCAGCAGCAGGAAGGCCTCGAACGGCTCGACGTAGGCCGAGGCGGCAGCCCAGGCGGCCAGCGGGCTGCCCAGCCAGAGGGCGGCGCCGAGGAGGCCGGCCCAGGCGCCGAAGCGCCGCCGCCCCATCTCCCACAGCAAGACCGCCGTGCCGAGGTACGCCAGGCATTCGAGCAGCTGCGCCGCCACGTCGTCCTGCAGCTGCATGGCGGCGGCGAAGAGGATCTCGTTGAGCCAGGGGAAAGCCGGAAAGCGCAGCTCCGGGGCCGCGGCGAGGCGTCCGTTCGCCGCGAAGCGCGCCGCGGCCGGCAGGTGATAGAGCAGGGCGTCGAACCCGGTCGGCGGATACAGGGCCAGCGCCAGCGCCGGCACCGCTGCCGCCGCCGCTCCAACCGCGGCCGCCGCTCCAACCGCGGCCATGGTAGCCCCGGCCCCGCCCCCGCGCGGTCGCCGTGCCAGCGCCGCCATCTCCGCGAACAGCGGCCGCCACTCTGGCGCCGCGGCCACGGCCGCCACGGCGAAAACGGCCAGCGGCCACGGCGGGAGCAACCACCCGGCCGCCGCCAGCAGCGCCAATCCGCAGCCGATCGCCGCGAGCCCCAGCGCCAGCGGCAGGCCCCAGCGCTCGGCCCGCGACGCCGGGCCGGCCAGCACCGCGAGCCGCCGGCCCAGCGCCGTCGCGGTCAGGGCGACGCAACCGGTGAAGGCGAGGTGGATCGACACGAAGCCGGCGAGGGACATGGGCGGAGGCGCCGTCTCAGTCTGCCCTCTCGACCTGCATGGCCAGCAGGTAGCCGAAGCGGCCGGTCCATTCCCAGCGCGTCTCCAGCGCCTCGAAGGGCGCCACCAGCGTGGCGGCGAGCCGCTCGAAGGCGCTGCCCCGGATATGCAGCAAGACGTCGAGCATCCGCAGCGGGCCCGGCGCCAGCAGCAGGCCGCCGCGGTCGAGCACGCGAAAGCCGGCGGCGCGCAGATCGCGCCGCAGCTCCGCGGCGCCGAACGACTTCTCCGGCGCGTAGGGGTAGGCGCCAAAGGCGGAAAGGACGTTCACCAGCAGCGGCCGCAGGAAGAGGTTCCAGCGGTGCGGCACGCCGACGATGGCGCGGCCTCCCGGCCGCAGCACCCGCCGCAGCTCGCCCAGCGCTTGGCGGTACTCGGCGATGTGCTCGATCGTGCCCATGGTGTAGGCGAGGTCGAAGGAGGCGTCGGCAAGCGGCAGGTCGCGGATGTCGGCGCGCAGCAACCCCAGCCGGACGCCGCCGGCGAGGGCGTTGGCGCGCGCCCGCGCGGTCACCACCCCGCTGCCGTCGAGCGCCACGATCTCGGCGCCCTGGGCGACCATCCAGTGCAGGATGCGGGTGTTGAACGCCTCGTTCCAGAGGTCGAGCTTGAGCACCTTCTTGCCCTTGACCGGCCCCAGCCACCGCTCGATCAGGGCGATCTCGCGGCGCCGGTAGTAGAGCGTGCTGCGCGCCGTGGAGAAATCCTGCCACGACGCTGCGACGCGCTCCCATGCCTCGCGCTCCCGCACCCGGTGCCCCGCGGCGGGGGCCGGCGCGGCCGGCGAGGTGGGCGAGGCCGCCAGCTCGATCTCCCAGCTCACTCGTGTCCCGCGGTTCGCGGCGCCTCTGCGCCAGGGTCCGAGGGGCCGGGCAGGAAGACCAGCCGGCGGCCCTGCACCTCCCACCGCCGCGTGAGCAGGAGGCGCAGCGCCTCCGGGTAGGCGATGTGCTCCTGCTCGAGGATGCGGGCGGCGAGGGTCTCGGGGGTGTCGCCGTCGAGCACCGCGACCGCGCGCTGCACGACGATGGGACCGCTGTCGAGCCCCGCGTCGACCAGGTGGACCGTGCAGCCGCTGAGCCTGACGCCG
>DATKFK010000488.1:0-2965 GCA_035544375.1 Thermoanaerobaculia bacterium | reverse complement strand
CTTTGGGCGTACCTGGTGGACGAGGGCGTGGTGCTGGGCAAGGACGGGAGCCTGCTTGCGGGATGGAGCTACCGTGGGCCGGACACCAGCGCGGCGACGGCGGAGGACCTGGAGGCGCTGTCGAGCCACGTGAGCCAGGCGCTGCTGCCGTTCGGCAACGGCTGGATGGTGCACTGGAACGCGGTGCGGCACGCGGCTCCCGGCTATGCGCCGGCGGGGGCGTTCCCGGACCCGGTGACGGCGCTGATCGACGAGGAGCGGCGGCGGACCTACGAGGCGACGGCGGCGCACTTCGAGACCGACACCTTCGTCACCTTGAGCTGGCTGCCGCCGCCGGATCTTTACTCGCGGCTGGCGCGGTATTTCGTGCAGGGCGAGACGCGGGGGGTGAAGAGCTGGGAAGAAGTGCTGGCGGCCTTTTTGCGCGGCGCGGGCGAGCTCGAGCGGCGGCTGTCGGCGGTGCTGCGGCCGCGGCGGCTGGGCTCGGACGAGCTGCTGACGCTGCTCCATACCTGCCTGACGGGACTGGACCACGCGGTCAGGGCGCCGGTCGCGGGCTGCGAGCTGGACAGCTTCCTGGCCGACCAGGAGGCGGTCGGCGGCTGGCGGCCGCGCATCGGCGGGATGGCGATCCGCGCCGTCGCCATCCAGGGGTTCCCGGCGGCGAGCTGGCTGGGGATGCTGGACCGGCTCAACAGCCTGCCGTTCGCGGTGCGCCTGTCGCACCGGGTGATCCCGCTGGACCAGGCAACGGCGGCGCGGCTGATCCGGCGCGCGCAGGTGCAATGGTTCATGAAGCGGCAGGGCGCGGCGGACCTGGTGCGGGGGGCGGTCGCCCGCCAGCGCCAGGCGCAGACGGCGGAGCAGGAGGCGGATGCGCGCCTCTTCCAGGACCAGGACGCCTCGCGGATGGCGGCGGACGCCGCGGCGGCGGCGGGGGAGAACGCGTCGGGGCAGGTGCGGTTCTGCTTCTACACGCCGACGGTCGTGGTGATGCAGCCTTCGGACGGCGAGGCGGACCTGGCGGCGGCGGAGGTCCTGAAGCTGCTCGCCGACCGCGGCTTCACGGCGCGCGTCGAGGACGTCAACGCGCTGGAGGCGTGGCTGGGGTCGCTGCCGGGCCACGGCTTCCCCAACCTGCGGCGGCCGCTGCTGTCGTCGCGCAACGTCGCCGACCTGGTGCCGCTGACGAGCATCTGGCCGGGGCTCAAGAGCAATCCGTCGGCGTACTTCCCGGAGAACAGCCCGCCGCTGCTGTGGGCGGCGACCAGCGGCGCGACGCCGCTGCGCGTCAACCTGCACGCGAGCGACGTCGGGCACAGCCTGGTGGCGGGACCGACCGGGGCGGGGAAGAGCACGTTGGTGAACCTGGCGGTGGCGCAGTTCTTCCGCTACCCGCGGGCGCAGGCGTTCGTTTTCGACCTGGGGTACTCGGGGTACGTGCTGGCGCAGGCGGCGGGGGCGAGCCACTTCGCGATCCGCGCCGGCGAGGGCGAGGCGGCGACGGCGTTCCAGCCGCTGGCGGACGTGGACGACCCGGGCGAGCTGGCGGCGGCGGCGGAGTGGCTGGAGCTGCTGCTGGCGCTGCAGGGCGGGGTGGTGGTGGGGCCGGCGGCGCGGACGGAGATCGTGGCGGCGCTGCGGCAGCTGGCCGGCGAGGGGCGCGAGCACCGCACGCTCGGGAACTTCTGCGTGCAGCTGCAGAGCCTGGAGCTGAAGGACGCGCTGGCGCCGTACCGGCGCGACGGCAGCCTGGGGCGGCTGCTCGACGGCGACCGCGACGACCTCATGGGGCTCGACGGTCTCGGCGAGGGGAGGCGGGGCGCCTACCAGGTGTTCGAGATGTCGCACCTGTGGGAGATGGGGACGAAGACGGTGGCGCCGGTGCTGCGCTACCTGTTTCATCGCGTCGAGGGACGGCTGGACGGGCGGCCGACGCTGATCGTGATCGAAGAGGCGTGGCGGACGCTGCTCGATCCGTCGTTCGGCCTGCAGCTCAAGCAGTGGCTGCTGACGCTGCGCAAGAAGAACGCGGCGGTGATGGTCGTCACCCAGACGCTCGCGGACCTGCACCACTCGCCCTACAAGGCGGCAATCTTCGAGAGCTGCCCGACGCGCATCCTGCTGCCGAACGCGATGGCGGCGAGCGCGGGGACGGCGGAGCTGTACCGCGACCTGGGGCTCAACGAGGCGGAGCTCGAGCTGCTGGCGGCCGGGCGGCCGAAGCGCGAGTACTACCTCAAGAGCCCGCACGGCAGCCGGTTGTTCGAGCTGGGCCTGGGGCCGGTGGCCTTGGCCTTTCTGGCGGCGCCTGAAGGGATGACGCCGCAGGAGACGATGCAGCGGGTGGATCAGCTGCGGCGGGAGGTGGGGCCGGGCTGGCCGGCGGCCTGGCTCGCAGAGCGGGGGCTCGCGGAGTGGCTCCGCGACTATCGGCGGTTCCAAGGAGGAACGGGTCATGCGCAGGACAGGACGGACGAGCCGCGGGCTCGGCTTTGAGACGGGACTTTCTCGACGCGAGGAGGAGCGGGCATTGGCGCCGCGCCGGTTGCAGGGTGGGAGGTGGCGCGAGGCGGCCGCCACCAGAACGTCGAGAACGGTCAGGGCGTTGCCGCTGCTGGCGGCGGCGGTGCTGACGGCCGGCCTGGCGCTGCTGGCGCCGGCGCCGGTCCAGGCGATCATCCCGGTCACCGACTACGCGCACATCGTGGTCAACCAGTACTGGCACTACGTGCATTACCTGCAGTTCGCCCTGCAGATCTACCAGCAGTACCAGGCGCTCGCGAACCAGTACCGCCAGATCGTCAACCAGCTGGCGGCGCTCCGGAAGCTCGGCAATCCCCACTGGCGGGAGGTCTACGACCTGCTCGCCAACCTCGACTGGATCATGCGCCAGGGCCAGGCGCTGGCCTACTCGTACAAGAACGTCGACGCGCAGTTCCAGAAGGTGTTCCCTGGTTTCGCG
>DATKFK010000487.1:0-3141 GCA_035544375.1 Thermoanaerobaculia bacterium | reverse complement strand
ACGAGCCGGTGGAGGCCGAGAGCATCTGCCGCGACGTCCTGGACGTCGATCCCGACAACCAGGAGGCGCTGGTGATGCTGGTGCTGGCGCTGTCCGACCAGTTCGAGGAGCACCTGGGCGCGGCGGCCGCCGAGGCGAAGTCGGTCTTGGGGCGCATCCGCGACGAGTACAGCCGCATCTATCATGCCGGCATCCTGTGCGAGCGGCGCGCCAAGGCGCACCTGAAGCGCGGCGGTCCGCGCGCCGGCCACATCGCCTACGAGTGGCTGCGCGAGGCGATGGACCACTACGACCAGGCCGCCGCCATCCGCCCGCCGGGCAACGACGACGCCATCCTGCGCTGGAACACCTGCGTGCGCGCGCTGCGCAGCAAGCCCGAGCTGGCCCCGGACCTGCAAGAGAGCGCTCACCACTGGCTGGAGTAGGATAGGTGCCGCTGGGGGACTGCCAGCCAAGGAGGTGACCATGAGCCAGAACCCGCTACAGAGGCTGTCCGAGCTCGGCCAGAGCGTCTGGTACGACTACATCCGGCGCGACCTCTATCAGGGTCCGGAGCTGCGGCGCCTGATCGAGGAGGACAGCCTGCGCGGGATGACCTCGAACCCGACGATCTTCCAGCAGGCGATCGCCAAGACCGAGCTCTACGACGACGCGGTCCGCCGGCTGGCAGAGTCGGGGCTGTCGCCGGCGGAGATCTTCGAGACGCTGGAGGTCGAGGACGTGAGCCGCGCCGCCGACGCCTTCCGGCCGGTGTACGAGACCCTGGGCGCGGACGACGGCTTCGTGTCGATCGAGGTGGGCCCGCACCTGGCCCAGGACACCGCGGGCTCGATCGCCGAGGCGCACCGGTTTTGGCAGCGGTGCGATCGCCCCAACGTCATGGTCAAGATCCCGGGCACGGCGGCGGGCCTGCCGGCGATCCGGGAGTGCCTCGCCGCGGGCATCAACATCAACATCACGCTGCTGTTCTCGGTCGAGCGCTACCGCGCGGTCATGGAGGCGTACCTCTCGGCGCTCGAGGCGCGGGTCGCGGCCGGCCAGCCGGTGAACCGCCTGCGCTCGGTGGCGAGCTTCTTCGTCAGCCGCGTGGACACCAATGTCGACAAGAAGCTCGACGCGGTGAGCGCCGACGCCGCCCGCCCCGAGCGCCAGCGCCAGCTGGCCCGCGAGCTGCGCGGCAAGGCGGCGATCGCCAACGCCCGCCTCGCCTACCGCGCCTTCGAGGAGGTGTTCAGCGGCGAGCGCTTCGCGCGCCTGCGCGAGAAAGGCGCCAGCCGCCAGCGGCCGCTGTGGGCTTCGACCTCGACCAAGGACCCCGCGTACCCGGACCTCTATTACGTCGAGGCGCTGGTCGCCCCCGACAGCGTCGACACGATGCCGCGCGAGACCTTCGACGCCTACAAGGACCACGGCAACCCGCGGGTGCGCATCCACGACGACCTCGACCGGGCGCAGGACGTGCTCGAAAGCCTCTCCGAGCTGGGCGTCGACGAGGGGCAGGTCTACGAGGAGCTCGAGCAGGAAGGCGTCCGCAAGTTCTCCGAGTCCTACGACGCGCTGCTGAAGGCGGTCGAGGAGAAGGAGAAAGCGGTGCGAGTATCCTAGTAGGCTAGACGGCGGGGAATCGGTTCGCGTATCAGCTGCTGAGGCGGTGTGCGCGCCCGTCTCGCCGTGTCGAGAGAGTCGCCGCCCCATGTATGACGCCTTCTACGGCTTCCAGGAGCCGCCGTTCAACATCACGCCCGATCCGCGCTTCCTGTTCTTCAGCGAGCGGCATCGCGAGGCGTTCAACCACGTCCTGTTCGGCATCCGCGAGCGCAAGGGGTTCATCCAGCTGACCGGCGAGGTGGGGGCCGGCAAGACCACGGTCTGCCGCGCCATCCTCGAGCACCTGGGGCCGTCGGTGCGGACGGCGTTGATCCTCAACCCGTGCCTGACCAGCACGCAGCTGCTGCGCGCCATCCTGGTCGAGCTCGGCCTGAACCCGCCGTCGCGGGCCGACCGCGTGACCTGCCTGGGGCTGCTCAACCAGTTCCTGCTCGAACAGGTGGCGGTGGGCAACGACGTGGTGCTGCTGATCGACGAGGCCCAGGACCTCGACAGCGAGCTGCTCGAGCAGGTGCGGCTGCTGTCGAACCTGGAAACCGATCAGCGCAAGCTGCTGCAGATCGTGCTGGTCGGCCAGCCCGAGCTGCGCGACATGCTGGAGGAGCGGCGGTTGCGGCAGCTGCGGCAGCGCATCACCGTCCGCTATCATCTGACGCCGCTGAGCCGGCTCGAGACCGAGTACTACATTCAGCACCGGCTGCACGTCGCCGGCGGCAACGGCCGCCCCGGCTTCACCCGCTGGGCGATCCGCGCCGTGCACCGCTACTCGGGCGGCGTGCCGCGCCTGATCAACGCCGTCTGCGACAAGGCGCTGCTGTGCGGCTACGTGGCCGGCACCGATCAGCTGGAAGCGCGGCACGTGCGCCGGGCGATCCGCGAGCTGGAGGGGAACATCGTCTCATGAGGCTAGTCCAATGAGCCTGATCGACGAGGCGTTGAAACGGGCGCGACTCGATGCCGCCCGCCAGGATGCGGCGCGCCAGGCCGGCGCCTACCCCGGCGGCGCTGGCGGTCCCGGCGGCCCCGGTGGCCCCGGCGCCCAGCGCGGCGGGTTTGCCTCCCCATGGACGCACATGCCGGCGTCCCGCGGCCGCCGCTCCGCGCTGCGCCGCATCGCGGTCGCCGCCGCGGTGGGGTTGTCGCTGCTCATCGGCGTCGTGGGCATCGTGCTGTCCTTGCGCTCGTCGCACCCGCCAGGCGCCGGCGCGGCCGGTGGCAGCGGCGCCGCTGGGAGCCTCGCCGATCGCGGCGCGGCGGCGGCAGCCGGCACGCGCGGGCTCGCGGCTGGCGGCGACGGCCATGAGGCCGGGGCCGCGGCGGACGGGCAGACGGTTTCGCGGGCTGCGGCCTCGGGGGCGGCGGAGACGGTGCCGCCGGCGGAGAAGGCAGCGAGGCCGGCAGCGGCGCCGGCAACGCCGGCGACTGCCAGGACGGCGGCGGCAAAGACGGCGATGGCTGGCGGCGCGACGGCAATGGCTGGCGACGCGACGGCGACCGTGGCGGCCGAAGATGCGGCATCGGCGGGCGGCAAGC
>DATKFK010000486.1:0-3630 GCA_035544375.1 Thermoanaerobaculia bacterium | reverse complement strand
GTGAAGGGCGAGGTAGATAGGGCAAGGGTGTTGGACCTTTTCAAGAGTTCTTCTGAAATGTATCGCTTTTGGGGTGACATTGCGCCACGCAACCAAGAATGGACCGTTAGGCTGCAAATTCCTTTTGAGCGCCAAACTTCCTTGAACTGGAAGAAGATGGTACTAAAAGATTATGAGCCGAAACTCCTTTCGCTCGGTGTGGTGGGAAAAATAGCGAAGGCTTTGATCGTATCCTTGGAAGAATGGGTGGGTAGCCAGATTCCCTCAGCTACTGTAGAAATGTCACGAACGTCCGGATTGGAGCATTTGCGACTGCGCCTGCGAACTGAAGGCCATGTTTATGGGGAGTTGTTTAAGTGGGTGGAAGGTGAGAGCCTAGATGGGGCAAGGTTCTTTCGAGAAATGGTGGAGTCCATTGGCGGGACCCTTGAGGCTCAACAAAAAGGCGAAGAACTGGCTGTGGAGGTTGAAGTACCTGCAATAGAAAACTTCAGTTCTTCTGTCTGAGTGATTGCTATTTGGCAGACCACGAGCTTTCGTTGGGATCGGCGTCGCAGGTCCAGTCGGCTGCTAAGGCAGGCTCTGGGTGTACCTCGGTGACCGTGGGCATCTCCAGGTCGTCTACGACTGCACGCCGACCCGGGAGGGTAGCGGGCCGACTCGCTTCCTGAATGGTTTCCGCGGCTATCTATGGGGAACGCGAACTTGGCAGGCGCGTTCGTGTGTTGATCAAGGAGCTGTCATGAACAAGAAGCAATTCGGTGAGATGCTCGGCTCGCTCGACGAGGCAGTAGAGATCGCCCGCGGCAATCGAAAGCCCGCACGGGCCTACACGTTGAGCGATCCGGACGTTCGCGCTATCCGTCGATCGCTTGGCCTGACGCAGGTGGAGTTTGCGGCGCTCCTCGATGTCCCGGTTGCCACGATTCAGGGATATGAACAGGGGCGGCGGGCGCCCGATGCTCCCGCTCGCACCCTGTTGCGTGTCGCTTTGGCGGCGCCGGAGCTCCTGCGAAGCATTCAAACTGAAAGCAAGATCGCGGAAACTTCCGACTCGCAAGGACGCTCGAGAGCCGGCGTCAACGTAGGCGCTCATCGTTCCCGGCCCTGAGCGGCCCCGAAAAACGGACGGAGCGTCATGCCGGTGGCACTAGCCGATCGGCCAGGTGGCGGGCCTGCCCGAACGGTGGATGCGCGGCCCGGGCGGCGCGAGTACGCTGCTGGCATGACGACTGAGACGGCAACTTCCAACTCCCAATCCCATCCCGATCCTTCGGCTCCTTTCCTTCTTCTCTCGCAGGCGACGGCCGCGCTGGTCGCCGCGGCGAGCCCCTTTGCGGCGCAGGTCGACGGCGGCCGGCGGCTGTCGGCCAGCGGCACCGTGTTCGGCGCCGACGGCGTGATCGTCGCCGCCAGCCATAACGTCGAGCGCGACGAGGACGTGATCGTCGGCCTCGAGGACGGCAGGCGGCTGCCGGCGACGCTGGTCGGGCGCGACGCCGCGACCGACCTGGCGGTGCTGCGGGTCGAGGCATCGGGCCTGGCGGTGCCGCCGTGGTCGGATCTGTCGGGCCTGGCGGCCGGCCAGCTGGCGGTGGTGGTCGGGCGGCCGGGACGCCAGGTGCGGGCGGCGCTGGCGATGATCAGCGACGTCCGCGACGCGTGGCGCAGCCCGGCCGGCGCCAAGCTCGAGCGCTACGTCGAGCTGGACGCGGCACGCGAGCGCGGCTTCTCGGGCAGCGTGGTGGTGGACGCGGCGGGGCAGGCGCTGGGCATCGCCAGCTCGGGCCTGCTGCGGCGCCGCGGGCTGCTGGTGCCGGGAGCGACCCTGCAGCGAGTGGTCGAGTCGCTGCTGGCCCACGGCCGGGTGCGGCGCGGCTTCCTGGGCATCGGCGCCTATCCGGTCCGGCTGCCGGCGGCGCTCGAGGAGCGGCTGGGCCAGCCGATCGGCCTGATCCTGGTCGGCGTCCAGCCCGAGAGCCCGGCCGCCGAGGCGGGGCTGGTGCTCGGCGACGTCCTGATCGGGTTCGAGGGGCAGCCGCTCGCGGACCTCACCCAGCTGCACGCGCTGCTCGCGGAGGAGCGGATCGGCAAGCCCGCGACCCTGCGCATCCTGCGCGGCGGCGAGCCGCACGACGTGACCGTCACGGTTGGGGCCAAGTAGAGAGTGCGCGGCGAGCGGGCATCCTACCGGCCGCGCTTGGGTTGGCTGGCCGCTCGCCACCGGCGCCACCGCTCCTCCCTGGGAGGCGCCGCCCGCCCGCCCTGCCAACCGCTACCGCTCGCCGGCAGGCGCCGCCGCTGGCGGCGCGGCACCGCGCTGGCGGGCGCTCAGTGCGTGAGGGTGGCCGTCATGGTGCCTGACTCGTCGTTCGGCCCGAAGTTGATCACCTCGATGGTGTAGGTCCCCGGCGCCAGGCCGGGCTGGACCAGCTGCTGCGGCTTGACCATGCCGCGCGCCGCGGCGATCTGGTTCTTGTCGCAGAGGTTCTGGACGGCATCCTGGAGCGTGCAATCGCCGCCAAACAGGACGAGCTGGACGTTGTCGGCCGCGGACATCCAGTCGGCTTCGATCTGCAAGGTGCCGCCGGTCGTGATGGTGAAGGGCACCAGGGCGACGTCGTCGCTGCGACCCTCGCTGTTAGCGACGGGGACGGGGATCAGGGTGAACGCCGTCGAAGCCGTGAGATTGCCGGGGAAGGCGTTGTCCAGACCGCCGCAGAAGGTGCCGGGCGGATTGAAATAGGTCCTGGTGCCGCCGGTCGAGGTGTCCGTGACCTGCAGCGTGTACTGCAGGTTCGAGAGGCTGCCGTAGAAGACCGCGAAGCGGTTGCCGAAATCGAGGATCTTGACCAGCAACTCCTTGTTGGTCGGGTCGGTGAAGTAGAAGGTGCCGGTCTCGCTCGACAGCGGCCCGGCCATGCCGGAACCGATGACGCCGCCGCTGAATTGATTCTGCCAGGTCACGTTTGCCGCGAAGCGGCCGCCAAGCAAGCAGAGCGTGGTGGCGTTCGGATGGCAGGAGACGGTGGCCCCGGAGACCAGGGGTGCACCGTTCACCTGCTCGCCGGCGTCCTCTCCCGGCCTGGCTCCCTGGCCCGGAAAGGCACTGCCGTCGATGGCCCCGCAATCGCCAGGCGTATTGGTGTAGACCTTGGAGATCCCGTGCGCGTTGTCGGTGACGGTGATCTGGAAATGGAGGTCCGTCAGCTCGCCATAGAACAGCTTCACGACGTCGCCGAAGTTGAGGAGCTTCACCAGCAACTCGATGTTGGCGGGATCGCCGAAGGAAAATGCCAGGGTCTGATCGGTGGAAGCAGCTGCCACCACGACGCCCTTGCCGCTGGTGTTGTTGAACTGGTTTTGCCAGGTGACCGCGACGCTGAAGCGGCCGTGGTTGGAACAGCCGACGTTGCGGCTCGGCACGCAGGCGCCTGCCGGCGGCGATTGCCAGGCGAGCAAGGTGGGCAGGGCCGGCGGCGGCTCCTGGGCCGCGAGCGGCACGGGACCCCGGGCGACGATCTCAGCCAGCGCAGCCAGTCCGGCCAGCGCGGGTATCGCAGCCAGGATGACGGGGCAGGAGAACCTGGTGCGGAGTCGGCGATAGCTCATTGGATGTCCTCCTGTCAT
>DATKFK010000485.1:0-3676 GCA_035544375.1 Thermoanaerobaculia bacterium | reverse complement strand
CAGGGCTCGGGCAACGGGTCCGGCAACTTCCGCAACGTCTACATCAACAGCAAGTGGTCGTTCGCGGTCAACGGGCTGTACCAGATCGCTCCCGACCGGCCGTGGGGCTTCAACGTGGCCGGCAACCTCACCGGGCGCCAGGGGTATCCCGACCCCTACTTCTTCAACGTCAGTGCGGCGAGCACCAGCGTCCCCAACCCGGCCTTCGGCGGCGAGACCGTCCAGATCGGCAAGGCGGACAGCAACCGGCTCGACAACATCATCGATTTCGACGCCCGCATCGAGAAGGAGTTCACCTTCCAGAACTTCGGTCTGACCCTGGGCATCGACTGCTTCAACGTCTTCAACGAGGCATTCGTCCTGCAGCGCGAGGAGACCTTCCACGTCGCCTCCGCGCCGGTCCCGAGCAACGCAGGATTCGTCAACGAGGTGCTCAGTCCGCGGGTCTTCCGCTTTGGTGCCAGGTTGTCCTTCAAGTAAGCGCAGTGCCGATGGCAGCGGCGCTTTAGCGCTCCTCCCCAGCCGCCGGGGGCATCCCCGGCGGCGCTTTTCCTTGGTGCCCTTGAAGGTCCGTCAGGAAGGTTTCCCGAAGAGCCGGCGCGGGGAGTCTCCCGAAGAGCTGGCGCGGGGAGTCTCCCGAAGAGCTGGCGCGGGAGCTCGAGCTTCCGGCGACGGGATTGCGGGGCTCGCTACGACGGCTGGATCCTGCGCAACTCGATATGCCCGCCGAAGGCGAGATGCGGGCACGTGAGGGCGATGGCCAACGCGCGCTCGTCGCTTACCGCGCGGATCACGAAGAACCCCGAGATGACGTCGCCGGGCGCGAGCCCGGTCTCCTGTCCACTTGGCGTCACCAGGTGGCCTTGGAGACCCAGCCTGTCCCCCTCGACGAGCTCGCCCGCCCGCTCCAGGCGCCTCGCCCAGCGGCCGACCTCGGCGCGGAGAGCCGCGGGTGGCCGATTGGGTCGGAAGGACGCATCTTCATGCATGAGCAGGAGGTAGCGGTGCATGGGTCCTGAGTTCGAGGACGGCGCCTGCCAGCGGCCAAGCCCGAAACCCACCGCGAGCAGCGCGAGGCCGGCTGCGAGCAGCCAGCTCCGGTGTGCCACGGGCGCCCGGCGCCGACCGATCAAGCCTGCCGTAACGAGCCGGCCGATCACCCGGCGCTCGAGATCCTTGGGCGGCGCCGACTGTCGCAGGAGCGCGGCGAGCTCCGCACGTTCCTGTTCCGTCCACTCGCGGTCCTCATTTTCCATCTTCGCCTCCGCTGGGCGCTGGCCTGCCCCACCAGCTGCGCAGGACCTGGCGGGCTCGTGCGAGCTGGCTCTTCGAGGTGCCGGGCGCGATCTCGAGGAGCTCGCCGATTTCCTCGTGAGTCATGCCCTGTAGGTCGTGGAGCAGAAGCACGGTCCGATAGCGTGGGGCGAGGCGCGCCAGGGCCCGCTCGAGGTCGAGTCTCTCTGCATGGCTGTCGGCCGGCGGCGGCGCGTCTTCGCGCGGGTTGTCCGCGCCCTGTTCGGTGCCATGCCGGCGCGCATCGCGCCAGCTTTCACGACAACAATTGACGACGAAGCCGATCAGCCAGGTGCGGAGGCTGGATCGCCCGTCGAACGATGGCAACCGCCGGAGGGCGCGGAACCACGCCTCCTGCACGACGTCCTCGACCACGGCGTCGCGCTCGAGGAGATGGCGCGCAAACGCGTAGAGAGCAGGGCCGTGCTGCCGATAGATTTCGCGAAAGGCGCGCTCGTCTCGATCGGCCAGGAAGCGGTCGACGAGCGCGCGCTCTTCGTCTGCGATTGCCACGGCGCTCATCCTGGCATGAGTGAGCCAAGCTCTGCAAAAGGTTGCATGCGGCGTCGGCGCCGAAGCCCTGGGCGGCAGCGGGCGACGGAATCGTTACGCTCGCACTCCGCGTCGCCTCGCCTTCCCCCGCGCATTCCGCAAGCCACCTTTAAAGCTGCTGCGGCCGACGCAACCATTTCACCTGCGCCGTCCACTCATAGGGGCTGGCAAGCTTAACCGCGCTTCGCCGGCTTGACCGGCGCACGGAGGACCGATGAACAAGGGAGCGGCACGGACGGTCTCACTGCAACTATTGGCGGCGTTTGTAATGCTGAGCCCGGCTTGCGCGCGGGCCAGCGACACGCCGGAACAGGCCATGGGGTCACAGACCATGGGGGGGCCGGTTGATCCGTACCTCATGGCGGATCGCAACGCCGAGGTCGCGTTGGCGCGTAGCGCAGCGCCGCCCTCGATCTCGGCCGACGCCACGGTCCTGGTGCTGGCGCGGCACGGCTTCGAGACGGCGGTCCCAGGGACGAACGGTTGGGTGTGCCTCGTGGATCGATCGTGGACGGCCGCGTTCAACGATCCGCGGTTCTGGACCCCCAAGTCGCGGGGTCCGGCTTGTTTCAATCCTGCCGCCGTCCGGTCCATCGTGCCGATCATCATGAAGAGGAACGAGTTGGCGTTGGCAGGACGTTCCAAGGCCGAGATCGCCAGCGCCATGAAGGCTGCCGTCGAGCAGAAGGAACTGCCCGCCTTGGAGCCCGGCGCGATGTGCTACATGATGTCGCACGATCAACGCCTTGGCGACGGCACCGGGCCGTGGGCGCCGCATCTGATGTTTTACCTTCCCAAGATGGATACCGCAGCCTGGGGCGCGGACCAGGATGGCTCGCCGGTTGTCTTGAATGCCATGTTCAACGGCGCTCCCGAGCCGGTGACCGTGTTCATGGTGGTAGTCAATAAGTGGTCGGACGGAACACCGCTCGCCGGGGCCAAGCACGAACACTGAGGACCGCATCCAGCGCGTTGTGAACAGAGCGCGACCAGCATGCATGGTGGAGGTGCGGAGAATGTGGCCGCCGCGCTGCTGGCGCCAGCGAGCGCCTAGCGGCGGCTAGCGGCGGCGAGCTTTGACAGTCTGCGACGGGTTGCGGCCGCCGCCGCGACCCAAGCGCTGCCGGCACGGCGCGGCCACGCGAGCGGTGTCGCTATTTAAACCTTTCTATCTCTCCTCGAGTCATGGATTTACGGGGCTGCGCGCAGCGCGCCGCAAGCGATTGTTGCGCGGCAGCGCGGGCGACGCGATGCGCCGCCCGGTTGTTCGAGACGATTATCAAAACTCTGGATCGAATTCGTTCAGACCATTGGATAATGCCTGCATCGTCACCCCGTAAGTGCCGCGCTGAATGGCCACAACTCCATTATTTCCAGTCGTCTTGCCTTGGCATGACGAGCATGGCACTTGACTTGCTATTGATCGATTCGCGAGACGTTGTGGCTGGTGATCGTAATCACTGATCTATCGACCATGCCACGAAAGGAGGTGATGCGCGGCGCCGGTTCCAGCTGAACGACTGATCGTTCATTCGTAGGCAGCATCCTCGCCGGGCCGCGCCGTCGCTTCTCGGCCGCGCCGGGTGCTCATCAACTACCCCGAAAGGGAGGTGGAACGTCATGAAGCACAGCAATCGATGGGGACTGATCGCGGTCTTTGCCGCGGTGTTGTCGCTGGTCGGCGCGGGCGTCGCGATGGCCCAGCTGCAGAGCGGCAACCTCTACGGCAAGGTCAGCGACCAGACCGGCGCCGCCCTGCCGGGCGTCACGGTCACCCTGGACACCGGCGAGGCGCCGCAGATCCAGGTCACCAACGCCCAGGGCGAGTTCC
>DATKFK010000484.1:0-9058 GCA_035544375.1 Thermoanaerobaculia bacterium | reverse complement strand
TGGAACTCCGAGGAGTGGGTCTGCACGCGGATCTCCTCGACCGTGCGGTTGTCGTCGACCAGCTCGAGGATGCGCCGCTCGCCCGGGCGCGCCTGGTCGTACTGGAGCTCGACGACGCTCACCGGGATCGCCTCCGTGGTGGGGATCAGCTGCCGGATGCGCCGCCACTCGTCGACCCGCTGCACGCCTTCCATGACGATGGCGGTGACGTCCAGGCTCATCGGCACCATCGCGCTCTCGGGCAGCACGTCGTCGAGGAAGCGGAAGTCCGCCTCGGTCCAGGCGAAGATGTCGTAGATGCTCTCCTCGGCCTTGAAGCGCAGCATGCGATGCAGGTCGTTTTCGCGCAGTGCGCCGGTGGTGACCAGGATCTTGCCCAGCAGGGTGCGGGTTTTCTCCTGCAGCTCGATCGCCTTGGCGAGCTCCATCTCGCTGATCAGGCCGTGGCTGACCAGGAAATGGCCCAGGTACTCCTCGGGCTTGGAGGACGAGGACGAGAGGATGCGGCCGTCCTTGAAGTAGATCCGCTTTTCGACCTTGCCGCTGTTGATCTCCAGCGTGCCGCTCTTCTTGCTCTGCGACAGCCATTGCAGCAGCTCCTCGAGCTGCATCGTGCGGAGGTTGCCAACGATTCCCATGGTCTGCCGGCGCCGATTATAGTTCCCATCGCCTCTGGCGGCCCCGAGCCCCCCGCCGCCCCTGCGCTGCGATGGGTTTTCTGGTGGCTAGATGAAGCGCACGGGCGTCGTCACCTGGTCGCGATGGATGGTGTCGACGAAACGGATGAGCCGGCGCGACAGCGACATGAACAGCGTCGAGGTGCGGCTGCCGCCGCCGAAGAAGCGGACTCCCTTGAGCAGCTCGCCGTCGGTCACCCCGGTCGAGCTGAACAGGATCTCGTTGCCGGGAGCAAGGTCCTCCGTCTGGTAGATGCGGTCCGCGTCCTCGATGCCCAGGGCGTGCATGCGCTCCTGCTGCTCGGCGTTCGTCGCCTTGAGCCGGGCCTGGATCTCGCCGCCCAGGCAGCGCATGGCGGCGGCGGTGATCACCCCTTCCGGAGCGCCGCCGATGCCGAGCACCGCGTGCACCCCGGTCCCACGCACCGCCGCCGAGATGCCCGCCGACAGGTCGCCGTCGGGGATCAGCCGGATGCGGGCGCCGGCGCGGCGGATGTCGGCGATCAGCTGCTGGTGGCGCTCCCGGTCGAGCACCACGATGGTCAGGTCGGAGACCCGGCGGTTGAAGGCCGTGGCGATGTTGCGCAAGTTCTCTGCGACCGGCGCGTCGATGTGGATGTGGCCGCGCGCCGTCGGTCCGACCACGATCTTGTCCATGTAGATGTCGGGGGCGTGCAGCAGGCCGCCGCGCTCGGAGGCGGCGAGCACGGCGATCGAGTCGGGGGCGCCCAGGGCGCAGAGATTGGTGCCTTCGAGCGGATCGACGGCGATGTCCACCTCGGGGTAGCCGCCGGGTGGGGCGGCACGGCCGGACGAGGCCGCGGCCTGGGAATTGGCGCCGGGCCTGCCGGCGCCGAGCTCCTCGCCGACGTAGAGCATCGGCGCCTTGTCGCGCTCGCCCTCGCCGATGACCACGCGGCCGCTCATCGGCAGCGAGTCCATTTCCTTGCGCATCGCCTCGACGGCCACCTGGTCGGAGTGCCGGCGGTCGCCGAAGCCCATGGTCTTGGCGGCGGCGATCGCCGCCTGCTCGGTGACGCGGATGAAATCCTGCTCCATCAGGTGGTCGAGGACCATGTCAGCGCGCTCCCCGGGCCGTGGCGGCCGTCTGCCCGGCGGCGGCCGGGGCTCCCTCGCCGGCAGGCGCTGGCGCCGCCGCAGGCGTTGGCGTGGCGGGCTCGGCGGTCGGCAGCGGCGCGTTGAAAGCCGGGATGCCGGTGATCGCCTGGCCCAGGATGAGGCCGTGGATGTCGTGCGTCCCCTCGTAGGTGTACACCGACTCGATGTTGAGCATGTGCCGGATCACCGGGTAGTCGTCGACGATGCCGTTGGCGCCCAGCACCTCGCGCGCCAGCTTCGCGCACTCGCGCGCCACCCAGACGTTGTTGCGCTTGCCGAGCGAGACGTGATGCGGCCGCAGGCGGCCGGCGTCCTTGAGGCGGCCCAGCTGCAGGCAGAGCAGCTGGCCCTTGGCGATCTCGCTGGCCATCCACACCAGCTTCTCCTGCACCAGCTGGTGGCAGGCGATCGGCTGGCCGTTCCACTGCACGCGCTGCCTGGCGTATTCGAGGGCGGTGTGGTAGCACTCCATGGCCGAGCCGATGCCGCCCCAGGCGATGCCGTAGCGCGCCTGGTTCAGGCACATCAGGGCGTTCTTGAGGCCGGTCGTGCCCGGCAGGATGGCGTCGCCGGGAATGCGGCAGTCGTGGAAGCCGAGCTCGGACGTGGTCGAGGCGCGCAGCGAGAACTTGCCGTGCTGGTCGGCCGCGGTGAACCCGGGAGTGCCCTTCTCGACCAGGAAGCCGCGGATGCCGTCGTCGGTCTGGGCCCAGACCACGGCGACGTCGGCCAGCGTGCCGTTGGTGATCCACTGCTTGCTGCCGTCGAGCACCCAGTCGGCGCCCGGACCGCTGCCCTGGCGGCGGGCGATGGTGCGCATGCCGCCGGGGTTGGAGCCGAAGTCGGGCTCGGTCAGGCCGAAGCAGCCGATGGCCTCGCCGGTCGCGAGCGGCGGGATCCAGCGGTCCTTCTGCCGCGGCGAGCCGAAGGCGTGGATCGGGTACATGACCAGGGCGCTCTGCACCGACACGAAGCTGCGCAGGCCCGAATCGCCGCGCTCCAGCTCCTGCATGATCAGGCCGTAGGCGACGCCGCCCAGGCCCGGAAGGCCGTAGTCCGCGATGCTGGCGCCGAAGAGGTTGAGGGCGCCCATCGCCGGCACCAGCTCGAGCGGGGTGCGCGCCTCGCGGTGGCATGCCTCGATGATCGGCTTGACCCGGTCGTCGACGAAGCCGCGCACGGTGTCGCGGATCAGCCGCTCCTCGGCGGTCAACAGCGCGTCCAGCTCTAGAAGATCGACGCCTGGAAAGCGGCTCACGGGGACTCCTCCTGAGATCGGATGCCGTCGGTGCAGTCGATGCAGTCGATAAATCGGGAGCGAAGAGTTTTCGCCCGTTGAGGATATCATCGCCGATCATGGCATTCCCTGGCGGCAGCGCCTACGCGATGACCCGCGACATCGCGGAGGGCTATACGCTGGTGACCGAGCGGACGTTCCGGACGCTGACCCCGGGCGACCTCGACAAGCTGGTGTTCGAGATGGACCGCCACGTGCGCGAGCTGCGCGGCGACCAGCCGCCGCTCGACGACATCCCGGCGATCCAGCTGCGCAACCGCCGCATCCAGCGGCTCAACCAGGCGATGCTGGTGCTGCGCAGCTTCCGCAGCCGCCAGAAGACCTGAGCCGGGCGCATGGCCTCCACGGCGCCCCCGCTCGGCCCGCTCACGCTGCTGGTGCGGCTCCTCGGGCCGGCGGTCCTGGCCTTCGCCGGCGCCTGGCTGCTCGACTGGATGTGCGGCCGCAAAGGCTTGATGCCGCCGGGCTTCCGCCACCCCTGGCGCCGCCTGGCCGCCGCGGCCCTGGTGTTCTTCATCCTCTGGTTCGGGATCTTCGCGCCGCTCGGCACGATCGGCCTGCCGCAGCCCAAGCTCGATCTGAGCTCGATCAGCACGCCGCGGCTGTTCCTGCTGCACGGGATGCTGGTGGGGGTGGTGCTGGGCTGGTTCGCACTCGGATTCGTGGGCGGCGGCATACCGGCTGCGGCTCCCGGCGAATCGGAGCTGCTTCATGCAGCGCCTGCCGAAGCAGCGCTGGCTGCAGCTGCCTCCGAGCCACCGTTTTCGGCTACCGCCGAGGTGGGAGCGGTCGCTCCATCCGCTCCGGTGCCGGTCGTTCCGCCTCCTCCCGAGGCAGCCCCGGTGCCTCCCCGAGAGCCGATTGCCAAGAGCTTTGCGCGCCAGTTCGGCCTGGTGGCCCCCAGCATCTCCCGCGAGGTGCTGATCGGCCTGGCCCTGGGGGCCTGCGCCTGGGGGGCGGTGCTGCTGGCCCTGTTCGTGGCCGCCCTCGCCATCTATGCCCTGGGGGGCGAAAAGGCGCTGCCGAAGCCCTCGGCCATCGTGCCCTGGATCGCGTCGCTGCCGGTCCTGGTGCGGGTGATGGTGAGCCTGTCGGCGGGTTTCGTCGAAGAGATCTTCTTCCGCGGCTTCCTGCAGCCGCGCATCGGCATCGCGCTGTCGACCGGCTGCTTCGTGCTGGCGCACCTCTCCTACGGTCAGCCGTTCATGCTGTTCTTCATCGCCCTCCTGTCGCTGATCTATGCCTCCCTGGTGCGCTGGCGGCAGACGATCTGGCCGACCATCGCGGCGCACGCCCTGTTCGACGGCGTGCAGCTGCTGGTCATCATTCCGCTGGCCATGAAGTGGGTGCGGCCGGCGCCCGGCGCCCTGGATTGGATCTGGTAGACTGCGCGCGAGGAGCTCCGGCAATGTCGGACGAAAAGAGCTTCCACCTGGCCATCGGGAGCCGCTTCGAGAACATCGAGCTGGTCCAGTTGGTGCTCAAGGACTCCCTCGACCAGCTGGGGCTGGACGACGACAATCGGCATTGGATCGACGTCGCCGTCCGCGAGGCGGTGGCCAACGCCATCAAGCACGGCAACCTGCAGGACCCCGCCAAGCAGGTCCACGTCGACCTCGCCTTGGAGGGCAACGAGGGGCATGAGGACTGGCTGGTCATCCGGGTGCAGGACGAGGGGCGGGGGTTCGATCCCGCGGAGCTGGAAGACCCGCTGGCGCCGGAGAACCTGCTCAAGCCCAACGGCCGCGGCATCTTTTATATGAAGAGTTTCATGGACGACATCCAGTACGGGGCACGGCCGGGGGGCGGCACCGTGGTGACGCTGCGCAAGCGGCTCAACCCGCTGGAACCCGACGATCCGGCTCGACCAGCCCGAACGCGCGAACGCCAGGCGTGAATAGGAGAGGCATGCGATGAAAGTCAACGTGCGGCAGAGGGACGGCGTCACGATTCTGGACCTGAAAGGCAAGATCACCATCGGGGTCGGGGACGTGGCGTTGCGCAACGCGGTGCAGGACGCCATCAACGGCGGCGCCACCAAGGTGGTGATCAACCTCAAGGACGTCACCACCATCGATTCCTCCGGAGTCGGCGAGCTGGTCAGCGCCTACACCACCGCCACCAACCGCGGCGCCAAGCTGAGCCTTGCCAACCTGCCCTCCAAGGTGTCGGACATCCTGCAAATCACCCAGCTGATCACGGTCTTCGACGTCTTCGACAGCGAGGACGAGGCCGTCCGCTCCTTCTGAACGACTCTCTCGCAGGCGCTCTGGCGGCCCTGGCCGCGCGGGTGGACCGACGGCTGCCGGAGCTGCTGCCGCCGGCCGGGCAGCGGCCGGAGCAGGTCCACGGCGCGATGCATTACGCCCTGACCGGCGCCGGCAAGCGGGTGCGGCCGGTGCTGACCCTGGCGGTGGCCGAGATCTTCGGCGCCCGGCCGGACGCCGTCCTCGACCTCGCCTGCGCGGTCGAGATGGTCCACGCCTGCTCGCTGGTGCTCGACGACCTGCCGTCGATGGACGACGCCAGGATGCGCCGCGGCCGCCCCACCGTGCACCTTGCCTTTGGCGAGAACGTGGCGCTGCTCGCCGCCCTGGCGCTGCTCAACCGCGCCTACTCGCTGGTGGCGGAGAGCGCTCACGGCCTGGCGCTCAAGCGCTACGGCAGCGAGGACATGGTGCACCACCTGGCAGCGGCGATTGGCAGCGAGGGGCTGATCGGCGGCCAGGCCCTGGACCTGCTGGCCCGGCCCGGCGACCTCGACCTCGAGCTGCTCGAATACATCCACAGCCACAAGACGGGCGCCCTGTTCATGGCCGCCGGCGAGCTGGGAGCGATGGCCGCCGACGCCCGCCGCCGCGACCTCGAGCTGATCGCCCGCTACGCCAAGAACCTCGGCCTCGCCTTCCAGATCGCCGACGACCTCCTGGACGTCCTCGGCACCGCCGAGGTCACCGGCAAGGACGTCCTGAAGGACGAGGCGAAGGTCACCTTCGTCAAGCTCCTGGGTGTCGCCGGCGCCCGGTCCCTGGCCGCCGAGCTGCTCGGCTTCGCCGTGGACTCCCTGTCTCCCCTGGGGCGCAAGGGTGACCCCCTGCGCGCTCTCGCCAGTTTCGTCCAGCACCGCACGCGCTGAAAGCGCCCGCCGTCCGTCTCGTGCCTTGCAGGCCGGTGCCGGAAGCCTTGCGACGCAAGCTCGTGGTGTAACCTTTATCTGAGCTGCTTCGCCTTTACGGTAAGAGACCAAGATGAGCGACCCGGGCCGCGACTCGCGCAACCGATCCTCGCTCCCGGTGGCGGGCCTCGCACTGCTGGCCATGCTGGGCTGGTTCCGGAGCAGCGGGCCTCCTGCCGTGGCCATCGGCGGCGCCGCGCCGTCCGGTGCGTCTTCCCCATCGGGGTCCGCGGCGCCCGCCCAACCCTCCGCCCCCGGCCAGCCTGCGGAGCCGGACCACTGGCGGCAGCCGCTCCACCTTTACGACGAGTTCTTCGGCCTGCCGCGGGACCCCGTCGTCAAGCGGGCCGCGGCGATCGAGCGGTTGCGGTGGAAGCTTCTCGAGCGGCCGGCTGACGCGGGTCCGGACTGGCAGCCCTACCAGCTGCAATTCATGGTTGCGCTGGTGCCCGATCCCCTCGATTCCCAGGTCCCGGCGGCCTTCGATCAGGCCATCGACGCCATCGAGCAGGGATTCGCCTATTCGCACCCCCGGCGGAAGGCGTATCTCCCGGACCGCAGCTGGATCCCGTGGAACGACGACCAGGCGGTCAAGGACAAGACCTACCAGGCGTCGCCGGGTCTGCTGCTGTTCCGCCGCTGGCAGCGCGGGAAGGATGGGCGCCCGGAGCGCCAGCTGATGGGGGTCTTCCTGGTTGGCGAGACCCCCAAGACCGGCATCCACAAGGCGGCCTTTCACGAGGCATTGCAGCTCATCGGCGAGCTCTCCCCGCCGCGCGCCCCGGGTCCCGTCAAGATCCTCGGACCCAGCTACTCCGGCTCCGCGGTGTCGCTGCGGACGGCGCTGCTGGCCTGGATCGCCGAGCACCCGGCCGCTGCCGCCGGGGCGGCGGCCCCCCGGTTCTCGATCGTGACCGGCTCGGCCAGGGCGCCGTGCCTCGAGACGCTGTTCCGGTTCGTCCCGCCGCAGGCGGTGACCTTCTACCGTGCCGTGGTGCCGCTCGACGTGCTGCTGGACACCGCGCTCGAGGACCTCCGCGAGGGCATGGGGTGGGACCTGCGCAAGACGGCCCTGATCACCGAGCTCGACACCGCCTTCGGACAGAGCGTGCAGCGACCCGGAAGCCAAGGGCTCCAGCTCTGCGAGACGCTGCCGGTCCGTGTCGGCGCGGTCGTCCGCTTCCCCAGCCACATCGCGACCATCCGCACCGCCCGGTCGGTGGCGGGCCTCGACAAGGTACAAGCGGATCCCAACCAGCTCGGGTCCCATCCTGCCCCGGCCGATCTGCAGCTCAACCTGGCGGATCGTCCAGGGGGGGCGGACCTGGTCCCCGATTTCAGCCCGCTGACCGCTCCCGCCAACGAGATCGCGATCGCCGGCCTGGTCGATGCCTTGGTTCGCGACGGCGTCCGCTACGTCGGCATCCTGGCCACCGATGTGCGCGACACGCTGTTCCTCGCCGACCGCATTCGCAGCCAGACCCGCAACGTCACCCTCTTCGCCCTCGAAGCCGACCAGCTGTACCTGCACCCGCAGGTGCATTCGGCGGTCAACGGCATGACGGTGCTCTCGAGCTCGCCGCTGTTCATCCCGGGGCGGCTCCGGCAGCGCGGCGCCGGCGGCGGCGAACCTCCCTGGCAGCTGGCAAGCTCCGTCGAGTACGGAGTCTTCCAGGCCGTCGTGGAGCTTCTCGGCGACCTGCCGCTCGACCGCATCGCGTCGGCCGACGTCGGCCCGGTCTGGATCTCGGTGGTCGGCGACGACGCGATCTGGCCGGTCCGCGGCAAGATGAGCCGCGGCAGCGCCGGCGAGCTGCAGCCGGAGCAGGTGCTCTCGTTCGAGCGGCTGCGCCGGCTCGAGCTGGCCACGGCCGGCGGCGAGCCGGCGCCGGAAAGCCGGCTGACGGCCGGCGAGGACACCACCCAGGCCGATCTCGAGCTGCTGTTCTTCGCGGTGCTGCTCTGTTCCGGCGCCTGGACCCTGCACCGCGCGGCGCTGCTTCCCGCGCCGCCCGGCGATGCCGGCGCCGAGCGCGGCACGCGCCGGCTGCTGGCCGCCGGGGTGGCGGCGCTGGCATTGGCCGGCGCGGCGCTGGCGGCCCTGGGTATCGTGGCGCACCTTCCCCAGGGCCGCCTGCAGCCGGCTGCCTGGACGTTGCCGCAGGGCCTCAGCTTCGCAGGGTTGTGCCTCGCGTATCTCTTCCTGGTCGGCGCCCTGGTCTGCGCGGTCGCGGTCCGGCGACCGCCTGGCGGCGCGAGGCGCCGGCGGCGGCCTCGGCTGCGGCCTCGGCCTCGGCGCCGGCTCCGGCTGCGGAGCTGGCGAGCCGCCGCGGTCACCTTGCTGGTTGGGCTCGCCGCGGTGCCGGCGATGGCCTGGGCGACCTGCGACCGATGGATGCTCTGCGGCGTGTACTTCGACCAGCGGGTCCGCGCCTTCGCCAGCGGTCTCTCGCCGCTGATCTCCCTTGCCTGGCTGGTCGGGGCTCTCTACCTGTGGGCGTTCCTCGAGCTCAAGCGCCGCCGGCTCACCGCCTGGCAGCGGATCGACTGGCCGCTGGCGGAGACCTTCGAGCCCGCGTTCAAGGGCAGCCGCCGCCTGCTGGGCGCGATCCGCTGGCTGCTGGCGGCCACCTTCTTCCACAGCCGTTGGCGCCAGGCGGTCCTTGCCGTCATCGTCGCGACGTCGCTGACCCTGGTCTGGGTGCCGATGCAGCCGGCGGCGGAGAGGCCGGACTTCGGGCGCATGATGCTCGTCCTGTGGATGGTTGCGGCGGTGCTGTCGGCGATCTC
>DATKFK010000483.1:0-6051 GCA_035544375.1 Thermoanaerobaculia bacterium | reverse complement strand
CCATACACTTTCCTCTGGGAATCGGAGCGGCTGAGCGGCATGGGCCGGCGGCTCCACGGCGTCGCGCCCAGCATGCTGTACAGCTTCTACGACCTCAAGGACTGGTGGGTCGAAGCGCGTTGACCTGGGCCGCCGGCGGCCCGCGCGGGACAGTCGATCTTGCCTGGCTACCTGTTACGGCGCCTCGCCGCCGCCACGCTGCTCCTCTGGCTGGTCCTGACGGCCACCTTCGTGCTGCTGCGCCTGGTCCCGGGCGATCCCGCCGCCACTCTTGCGGAGCTGCCGATCCCCAAGGCGCAGAAGGCGCTCCTCATCCATGCCTACGGCTGGGACCGGCCGCTGCCCGAGCAGTACGTCCGCTGGCTCGGCGCGGTCGTGCTGCACGGCGACTGGGGGTTCTCCTTCGCCCAGCTGCGGCCGGTCAGCCGGGTCGTGGCGGAGGCGCTGCCAGCCACCCTGTTGCTTGCCGCGGCCGCCCTGCTGATCGAGTATGGCGTCGGCACCGCGCTCGGCGTCGCCGCCGCCCGCCGCAGCGGCTCGGCGATCGACCGGTCGATCCGGGTGGTGGCGCTGCTGCTCTATTCGCAGCCGGTCTTCTGGCTCGGCCTGATGGCGATCCTGGTGTTCTCGTCCTGGTTGGGCTGGCTGCCGGCGTCGCACATGTACTCGGTGGGGGCCGAAGAGACGGGCCGCGGCGCCCAGCTCGCCGACATCGGCAAACACCTGGTCCTGCCGGCCATGACCCTTGGGCTGGCCCAGGCCGGCGGCGCGGCGCGCTTCGTGCGCGCCAGCCTGCTCGACATCATGGGACGCGACTACATCCGCACCGCCCGCGCCATGGGCCTTTCGGAGCGCCGGGTGATCTGGGTGCACGGCATGCGCGGCGCACTGGTCCCCGTCATCCAGCTGCTGGCGCTGTCGGTGACCTCGCTGCTGTCCGGGGCCCTGATCACCGAGGTGGTCTTCGCCTGGCCGGGTCTCGGCCGCGTCACCTTCGACGCCATCCTGGCGCGCGACTCGCCGGTGCTCCTCGCCACCACCGCCGTCTCCGCCGTGCTGGTCGTCGGCTGCAACCTGGTCGCCGACCTGCTGCACGCGGCCGCCGATCCGCGGGTGCGCGATGCCTGAGCTGCGCTGGGGGCTGGGCATGGTGGCCGCCCTGTTCGTGGTGGCCGCCCTGTTCCTGGTGGCCGCGGCCGCGCCGGTGATCGCGCCGTATGACGCCGCCGCCCAGGTCGATCCGGAGGTGGCGGCGCTGCGGCCGCCCGGCACCGTGCTCGCGGCGGTCCATCTGGCCGGCGGCGACGGCGGCGGCGGCGGCGAGTGGCGCCTGGCGGAGAGCGCCAAGAGGACGCCCCGGGGTCTCGAGATCGAGCGCCTGGGCAGCCGCGAGGTGGTGCCCGCGTCGCGGGTGCTGAACCTGACGGCCGAAGGCGTCGCCGACCGGCGCGTCTTCTGGCTCGGCAGCGACCAGTACGGGCGCGACGTCGCCAGCCGCCTGATCTACGGCACCCGCATCTCGCTCGCCGTGGGTTTGCTCTCGGTGCTCCTGGCGCTGACGCTGGGGGTGTCCGTCGGCTCTCTCGCCGCGGTCGGCGGACCGCTTCTCGACTCGGTCCTCATGCGCTCGGTCGAGGCGCTCATCGCCTTCCCCTACCTCTTCCTGGTGATCGCGCTCTCGGCGCTGCTGCGGCCCGGCACCGCGGCGACGATCGGCATCCTCGGCGCCACCGGCTGGATGGCCATCAGCCGCCTGACCCGGGCCGAGCTGCGCGGCCTGCAGCAGCGCGACTTCGTGGTCGCGGCCCGCGCCCTGGGCCTGCACCCGCTGGCCGTCCTGTGGCGCCACCTCCTGCCCAATGCGATGACGCCGGTGCTGGTGCAGTCCACGTTGCAGATCGGCAACCTCATCCTGCTCGAGTCGACGCTCTCCTTTCTCGGCCTCGGCATCCAGCCGCCCGTCCCGAGCTGGGGCAGCATGATCGCCGACGCTCGCCACGCGCCGCTCGCCGCCTGGTGGATGCCCGCCTTCCCGGGCGCGGCGCTGGCGCTGACCGTGATCGCCTTCAACCTGCTCGGCGACGAGCTGCGCGACGCCCTCGATCCGCGCTGGCGCGGGCCGGAGCTGGCCGCGGCGCCGGGGGCGCTGGCGGCGCCGCCCCCCGCGGCGGGCCCGGCGGGCCCGGCGGGTGACGGAGGCCTGATCCCGCCTGCTACACTCCCGTCCCCGTGAACGACAGCGCCGCCCCCGTGCCGCCTGAAGCCCCGCGCGGCGCCCGCCTCACGGTCTTCCTGGCGATCCTGCTCGACCTGATCGGGTTCGGCATGATCCTGCCGTTGCTGCCCTTCTACGCCGAGACCTTCCACGCCAGCCGGCTGACGATCGGGCTGATCTTCGCCTCCTACAGCCTGGCGCAATTGCTGTTCGCGCCCTGGCTCGGCAGGCTCTCCGACCGCTTCGGCCGGCGGCCGCTGATGCTGGTCTCGATCGCCGGCGGCGCCGCCGCCCACCTGCTGTTCGCCACCGCCGGCAGCGTCGCGATGCTGCTCGTGGCGCGCAGCCTCTCGGGGATCGCCGCCGCCAACTACGGCATCGCCCAGGCCTACCTCGCCGACGTGACGCCGCCGGCCCAGCGCTCGCGGGCGATGGGCCTGGTGGGCGCCGCCTTCGGCCTGGGCTTCGTCATCGGTCCGGGGCTCGGCGTCTGGCTCACCCGCTACGGCATCGCGGCCGTGCCCTACACCGCGGCGGCGCTGTCGGCCGCCAACCTCCTGATCGCCCTGGCCGCGCTGCCCGAGTCGCTGCCGCCCGCGGCGCGCGGGGCGGCGCTGGCCAAGCCGCTGTTCGGGCTCGCCGACCTGCGCCAGCTGTGGCGCGACGGCCGCCTGCGCAGCCTGATGCTGCTCGCCTTCCTGGTCATGTTCTGCTTCTCGATCATGGAGGCGACGCTGGCGCTGTTCTGCCAGGCGAGCTTCGGCTTCGGACCGCGCGCCACCTCGGGCCTGTTCCTGTACGTCGGCATCCTGCTGGTGGTGGTGCAGGGCGGGCTGCTGGGGCGCCTGGTCAAGACCTTCGGCGACCGCCGGTTGATCGTCGGCGGCATCGGGCTGATGGCGCTCGGCCTGCTGGCGCTGCCGCTGCCGTCGCGGGCCGGCTGGCTGCTGCTGACGACCGGCCTGCTGGCGGTCGGCTCGGGGGTGCACAACCCCTCGCTGCTGGCCCTCCTGTCGCAGCTCAGCAGCGAGGGCACCCAGGGCGAGACGATCGGGGTCTCACGCTCCTGCGGCGCCCTGGCGCGGGTCGTCGGCCCGCTTGCCGGCACCTGGATCTTCGAGGTCGCCGGCGCCGCGTGGCCCTTCTGGAGCGCCGGCAGCCTGATGCTGGTCGCCATGCTGCTCGCCGTCGGCCTGCTGCGGCAGGTGCCGGCGGCGGCGGGGGGGTCCGCGCCTGATCGCGCGGCCGTTCGATCGTAGGGCCGCTTGACCGTGTGGTGACCGGTGGGATCGTGCCTTGCTGACGCGCGACTTCGACTACCCGCTCGATGCCGCGGCGATCGCGCAGCGGCCGGCGCCGCGCGGCACGAGCCGGCTGCTGGTGCTGGACCGCGAGGGCGAGGCGCGGCACCGCTCGGTCGCCGACCTGCCGGCGCTGCTGCGGCCCGGCGACCTGCTGGTGGTCAACGACACCCGCGTGGTGCCGGCCCGGCTCTACGGGCGCGCGGTGCGCGGCGGGGGCGGCGGCGCCGCGCCGGGACCGGGCGGCGCCCAGGTCTCCGGCGTCGCCGGCCGGATCGCCGACCCGGAGGCGCCGCGCGACGGCCCGCAGGCGCCGCGCGAGATCGAGCTGCTGCTGGCCGAGCGCCTGGGCGAGCGCGAGTGGGAGGTCCTGGTCCGCCCCGGCCGTCGCGCCAGACCCGGCGCGGTGATCGAGATCGCTGGCCGCGGCGGCAACGGCGGAGCCGGCGGCGGCGGCAGCGGCGGCCAGGCCGGTGACCTGGGCGCCGGCAGCGGCGTCTTCGCCGAGGTGACGGCGCTGACCGGCGACGGGCGACGGCGGGTGCGCTTCTCCGAGCCGATCGAGCCGCACCTCGAACGGCTCGGCCACGTCCCGCTGCCGCCCTACATCCACCGCCCCGACGAGCCCGCCGACCGCGAGCGTTACCAGACCGTCTTCGCCCGCCGGCCGGGAGCGATCGCGGCGCCCACCGCCGGGCTGCATTTCTCGGACGAGCTGCTGGCGGCGCTGGCCGGGGCGGGCGTCGAGCTCGCCGCGGTGACGCTCCACGTCGGCATCGGCACCTTCAAGCCGATCACCGCGCCGCTGGTCTCGGACCATCGCATGGAGCGCGAGCGCTACGAGGTCTCGGAGGCGGCGACCGCGGCCCTGGCCGGCGCCCGGGCCGCCGGGCGGCGCGTGGTGGCGGTGGGGACGACGGTGGTGCGGGCGCTCGAAGGCGCGGCGGCCGCCGCGGGAGGCGAGGTGCCGGCCGGGCCTGGCGAGACCGATCTGTTCATCGTTCCCGGCTTCCGCTTCCAGGTGGTGGACGCGCTGCTCACCAACTTCCACCTGCCGCGCTCGACCCTGCTGATGCTGGTGTCGGCGTTCGCTGGCCGCGAGCGGGTGCTGGCCGCCTACCGGGAGGCCCTGCGCCGGGGCTATCGCTTCTTCTCCTACGGCGACGCCATGCTCGCCGAACGGCGCGCCGGGCCGTGAGACTGGCAACAGCCCCCAGCTTCCGCGCCCTTGACAACCGGTGCTGGCGACACCATCATCGGCTCATGCCCATGACCGTTACTCTCGACCCAGACGTCGCCGAGCGAATCGAGCAAGAGGTTCGCCGCGCGGGAAAGGCGCCACAAACCGTCGTCAACGACGTTCTGCGCACTCGTCTTGGACTCGAGAGAAAAGCGAGCGCACAGGAGCCGTTCCGAGTACTGCCCCACGATTTCAAGTTCGCGGCCGGGTTGGACCTCGACAAGATGAACCAGTTGGTGGACGATCTGGAGGCTGTGGCCGCCGTGCAGAAGATAGAGGAGTGACCCTCCCGGACATCAATCTTCTGCTCCACGCCTATAACTCCCAATCCCCTGTGCACAGGGTTGCACGAAAGTGGTGGGAACCCCTTATCGAAGGTTGAGGAAACTCGAAGCCAGTCGATTCCCTGAATCTATCGCCGCGGGCGTTCGATGCCCAGGGCCGCGGCCTTCTGGTGGAGATAGGTGCGCTGGATGCGCAGCAGGCGGGCGGCGGCGGCGAAGTTCCAGCTGGTGCGGCGCAGGACGTCCTCCAGGTACTCCCGCTCGCACGCGACCTTGAAGTCGCGCAGGGGCATGGGCGGGCAGCTCTCGGCCAAGCGGACGAGGCCGGTCTCGGGGACGCGCGCGGGCTGGAAGAAGTTCGAGGGGAGCTGGTCGACCGTCAGCGGGTCGGCGCCGAAGACGACCAGGCGCTCGCAGATGTTCTTCAGCTCGCGGACGTTGCCGGGCCAGGAATAGCGGGCGAGGACGTCGAAGACCGCGGCGTCGATCCCCAGGCGCCGCACCCGGTGCTGACGCGAGAAATGGTCGACGAAATGGTCGACCAGGAGCGGCACGTCGGCGCGCCGCTCGGCCAGCGGCGGCACCGCGATCGGCAGGTGGGCGAGGCGGAAGTAGAGGTCCTGGCGAAAGCGGCCCGCCGCGACCGCCGCCTCGAGGTCCTGGTGGGTGGCGGCGATCAGCCGCACGTCCACCTGGCGGTCGCGGGTCTCCCCGACGCGGCGCACCCGCCCATCCTCGAGCACGCGCAGCAGCCGGGCCTGCAGCCCCACGTCCATGTCGCCGATCTCGTCGAGGAAGAGGGTGCCGCCGTCGGCCTCCTCGAACAGCCCGGGCTTCGCCGAGCGGGCATCGGTGAAGGCGCCGCGGGCGTGCCCGAACAGCTCGGCCTCCACCAGGTGAGTGGGGATCGCCGCACAGTTGATCTTCACGAAGGCGCCGTCGCGGCGCCCGCTCTGGCGGTACAGGGCCTCTGCCACCAGCTCCTTGCCGGTGCCGCTGGCGCCGGTGATG
>DATKFK010000482.1:0-2091 GCA_035544375.1 Thermoanaerobaculia bacterium | reverse complement strand
GACCTCGCCGAGCACCTCGGCCGCCACCCCGGGCAGCGCCTGGCCGACGTCGCCTGGACGTTGCAAGCCGGCCGGCGCGTCTTCGCCTGGCGACAGGCGGTGGTCTGCCGCGACCGTGCCGAGGCCGTGGCGGCGCTGCGCGGGGAGGCGCCGCACCGCGCCTGGAAGAACGCCGAGGAGAGCGCCGAGCGGCCGCTCGCCTTCCTGTTCCCGGGGCAGGGCACGCAGCACGTCGCCATGGCCGCCGGGCTCTACCGCGCCATGCCGGCCTTTGCCGCCGTCATCGACCGGTGCGCCGCGTCGCTCGCGCCGCGCCTGGGCCTCGACCTGCGCCAGCTCCTCTACCCGGCGCCCGGGCGGGAGGTGGAGGCGCGCCGCCTGCTCGACCGCACCGCGTTCACCCAGCCCGCCCTGTTCACCGTCGAGATCGCCCTCGCCCAGCTGTGGATGGGGTGGGGCTGCCGCCCGGCCGCGATGCTGGGGCACAGCATCGGCGAGCTGGTCGCCGCCACCGTCTCCGGCGTGCTCGAGCTCGAGGACGCGCTGGCGCTGGTGGCCTTGCGCGGCGAGCTGGTCGATGCCCTGCCGGCGGGCGCGATGCTCTCCGTGGCGCTGTCCGAGGGCGAAGTCGAGCCGCTGCTCGGCGCCGAGCTCTCGCTCGCCGCGGTCAACGGCCCGGGGCTCTGCGTGGTGGCGGGCGAGGCCGGCGCCGTCGACGCGCTCGAGCGCACGCTGGCCGGCAGGCGGGTCGGCTGCCGGCGCCTGCACACCTCCCACGCCTTCCACTCGCACCTGGTGGAGCCGGCGGTCGAGCGCTTCGCCGAGGTGGCGGCGCGCTTCACCTTCGCGCCGCCGCGCGTGCCGTTCGTCTCGGGCACGACCGGCACCTGGATCACCAGGGCGCAGGCGGTCGATCCGTGGTACTGGGCGCGGCACCTGCGCCAGCCCATCCGCTTCGCCGCCGGCCTGCAGGCGCTCGCCGCCGGCGCCGCGCCGGCGCTGCTCGAGGTCGGTCCCGGCAACTCGCTGGCCGGGCTCGCGCGCGGCCAGCTGGGCGAGAGCGGCGCCATCGTGCTGTCGTCGCTGCCGCACCCCAAGGAGCGCGGCGCCGACGTGGAGCTGATGGCGGAGACCCTGGGCAAGCTCTGGCTCGCCGGCGCCGCCGTCGACTGGGCGGGCTATCGCGGGCCCGCCGAGCGTCGGCGGGTGCCGCTGCCGACCTACCCCTTCGAGCGCGGGCGGCACTGGGTCGAGGCCCCGTCCGCCGCCGGCGCCGCTGCCGCCGCTGCCGCCGACGGCGCCGCCACGCCGCTGGACGCCGCCCCCGCGCCGGCCGAGGCGGCCATGGCAGCCGCGCCATCGCCTCCCGAGGCGCCGCGGCCTGCGGCGGCAGGGGCGCTCCGCCTGCGCGAGTACGCGCCGCCCGAGGGCGAGCTCGAGCAGGCGGTCGCCGCCTTCTGGGGCGAGCTGCTGGGGGTGGCGGAGATCGGCCGCCACGACAGCTTCTTCGAGCTCGGCGGCCATTCGCTCGCGGCGGTGCAGCTCTTCTCCCGCCTGCAGGAGCGCTTCCCGGTGCAGCTGCCGATCGACAGCCTGTTCGAACACCCGACCCTTGCCGCCTTCGCCGAGCTGCTCGAAGCGTCTCTCCTCGACCGCCTGGAGGCGGTCTCGGACCAGGAGGCCGCGAGCTGGGCCGGGGAGGGCGCGCTCGCCGCCGCCGGTACCCTCGACGTCACCCCAAAGGAGGCTCCATGAACGACCCGTCCGCCACGCCGGGAGGCGGCCATGCCGCAACCGTCGCCGCCGTCGCCACCCCTGACGGCGCGATCGACCTGCAGCTGCCGCCGCCTCTCGAAGACGAATTCCTCGACTCCCTGACCGGCACCTGGCGCGGCGTCCTGCGCCTCGGCGGCGTGGAGTTCGAAGCCACCAACGAGGTCGGTTGGATCCTCAACCGCCAGTTCGTCCTGGGCAGGAACCGCGCGGTCAGCGCGCTGGGGGTCGGGGAGTCGCAGGAGCTGTGGCAGCGCACCGCCGAGGCGCGCGTCTACAAGCTGTGGTGGGCCGATGCCTGGGGCAACGCCGGGATCG
>DATKFK010000481.1:0-3680 GCA_035544375.1 Thermoanaerobaculia bacterium | reverse complement strand
TGTCGTACAGCAGGTCGGTCGGATCGGCGTAGAAGAGATATTGCGGCCCCAGGTGCCAGGTCCAGTCGCTGAGCGTGAAGTGGGCGTTGGCGAGCCAGTGGTTGGATAGGCGTTTGGTGAACGTGAGAGTGCCGCCCAGGTAGCGTTCGGTGCGATCGCCGTTGGTATACAAGGTGCCGCCGGTCGGCGTGAGGTTGGAGTTGATGTTGTAGGTGTTCAGGGTGACCTGCTGCCCATTCCCCAATGTCACGGTGGTCGGGCTCAGCACCCAGTCGTTGACCGTGGCGACGCGAGTGACGCCGTTCTGGTCGGTGACCAGGATGCGGTCTTCCGGGATCTGATCGATGCGCCGGTAGGTGAGGGTGAGGGTCACCAGGTAGTCGCGGCCGAAGCCCTGATCGACGCCGGCGGTGAGCTCGTTGGTGCGCGTCGGCTTCAGGTTGCGGGCGGTGACGTCCGGCGTCAGGAGCGAGGCCGGGTTGTTGGGGTCGATGTTGCTGGTGCCGGCGAACTGCAGCGAGCCGATCTCGTTGGGGTCGAGGCGGTGATTGCCGTTGGCGTCCTGGAAGGTGAAGTAGGCGTAGCTGTAGCCGATCGGGTTGGTGCGGGTGGCGAGAGGAATCTCGCCCAGCTGCTCGGCGTACTGCGAGAAGGTGCCGCGCAGCAGGGTCTTGCGGTCCTGGCCGAGCGCGTAGGTCACGCCGACCCTCGGCACCACGGTCCGCCAGGCGAAGCCGCCGGCGTCGTTGCCCGTGAAGTTGACGTCCGGGATCAGGCCCTGGGCGATCGGGTTGCCGGCCCCGAAGGCGGCCCGGTTCTTGAGCAGCTGGTTGTCCAGCCGGGCGCCCGCGTTGACCGTCAACCTGCCCTGCGAGAAGGTGTCCTGCAGCCATGCCGCGCCGTACTCGCCGCGGATGTTGACGTTGCGGTTGCGGGGGAACACGATGCCGGTGAGGCCGGGGACGGTGGTGTCGCAGCCGAAGAAGGCGCAGTCCTCGACCTCGTAGCCGTGCGGCCAGATGGTCGCGGACCGGTTGTCCTGGTGGCGGTAGCTGCCGCCGAACTTCAGCTCGTTGGTGGCGCTGCCGGTGTTGAAGAAGACGTTCCCGTCCAGCCGCTCCTGCTGGATGATCGCCTTCTGGGTGAAGTCGAGGTAGGTGCCGTTGATGGTGCCGTTCTGGTCGATGAAGATGAAGGGATCGAGGCCGCCCTTCGGGGTCAGCGTGAAGGCGCCGTCGTTGTTCGACCACAGGCCGGTCAGGTAGAAATCCTTGCCGATCAGGTAGGTGTCCTCGAGCTTCCAGATCTTGGACGGGGTGGTCTGGTCCCAGGTGGCGGGGGGAGCGAAGCCGGGGCCGGCGTTGCGGCCGTCCTTGATCTTGTTGTTCGTCCAGTAGTGGAGCACGCCCGAGTCCGCGTCGGTGGCCTGGAAGTTGAGCTTGGTGTTGAAGTCCTTGAGCAGCGTGTTGTCCGGCTCGCCGCCGACGACGATGTTCTTGATGTCGCTGCGGCCGTAGGAGACCCATCCCCACAGGTGGTCGCGCCACAGGGGGCCGCCGACGTCGGCGCCGTACTCCTGCACGGAGTTGATCTTGTTGCCGTCGACCTGCGTCGGAGCGCCGGTGAGGAAGTCCGGGGTGACCACCTTGCCGGGGGCGGATTGCAAGTTGCCGTCGGTGCGCAGGTACCGGGCGCTGCCCTTGATCTCGTTGGTGCCGCGCTTGGTCACCTGGTTGACGGTGACGCCGGAGGTCGCCACGGTCACGTCGGCACTCGACACCGTGAACTGCACCTCGTCATAGGCGCCGAAGTCGTAGTAGGTGGCGGAGCCCCCGACCGCGTTCATGTCGCTGACGATGACGCCGTCCACCGCGAAGGTGTTGTCGCGGCCGGTCGAGCCGACGCCGACGAAGTCGGACTGCTGGCCGCTTTCGTTGCCGCCGACGTTGATGCGGTCGGTCTGCACGCCCGGGGCCTGCGCCAAAAGCGACCAGGGATCGCGGGCGGTGGGGATGTTGTCCAGCTCCTTGGCGCTGATCACCGCGCCGCGGTTGGTCTTGCGCTCGTCGAGCAGCGGCGCGTCGCCGGTGACCGTGATCGTCTCCTTGATCGACGAGGAGAGGGTGAGCACCACCTGCGCGTTGCCGCCGATGTTGACGGTGACGCTCGGGTAATCGACGCTCGAGAAGCCCTCGAGATCGCCCTTGACCCCGTACTGGCCCGGATGCAGCCCGAGGAAGCGCGCCTGGCCTTCCGCGTTGGTGGTCTCGACCCGCGGTGCGCCGATGCCGGTGACCGTGACCGTCGCCCCGGGCAGCGGCTGGCTCTTCTCGTCCTGGACCTTGACGTAGATGTCGCCCGTCTGCAGCTGGGCGAAGGCGGGGACGGCCGCTGCCAGCAGCAGTACAGCGACTGCGAGAGGTTTGCAAGGCCTGCAGCTGCGCTCGCTCATGAGGTGCTCCCTTTCGCGGAGGGCGGGGCTGGACAGCCGGACGCGTCCCGCAAGCTGGGTGTGGAAGCCGTTGCGGCTTCTAGCTGATCGTGAACGGATCATAGCCGATGAGCCGGCGGCGCTGGAAGGGCTGCCGTCCGGTGATTTCCGGCGATTTCCGGCGATCTGCGGCAGCGGCGCCGAGTGGCCGCGCCGCGGTCATGCCGATGCCGGCGCCGGGGTGGGAGCGTGGCCGGGTCAGAGCGGCGGCGGCAGCGGCAGGATCTCGCAGCGGGCGCCGGCCGGGGCCGGCTGGGCGCCGGCGCGCACCCGCACCAGGGCGGTGCCGTGGGCATAGGCCGCGAGGTCGTGCGAGCCCTTGGGCCGCAGCGGCCGCGCCAGCGGTCCGCCGTCGGGCGCCGCGCCCCAGGCAACCTCGGCCGGCAGGAAACGGTCGCGCGCCGGCGCGCCCGGCAACGGCGCGGCGAGGGTGGCGGGCACCGCCGGCCGCCACCAGGAGTCCTCGCGGCCGGCGAGGCGAGCCAGCGCCGGGCGCACGAAGAGCCAGAAATCGACCATCACCGAGGCCGGGTTGCCGGGCAGGCCGAAGACGCAGCCAGCCGGGTGGGTGGCGAACACCAGCGGCTTGCCCGGCTGGACCGCCACGGCGTCGAAGCGGCGGGTGCAGCCGAGCCGTTCGAGGACGCCCTCGACGAGGTCGAACTCGCCCATCGAGACGCCGCCGCAGATCAGCAGGACGTCGCCGGCCGCGATCCCTGCCGCCACCCGCGCGGCGAGCGCGTCCGGCCGGTCGGGAGCGATGCCGAGCGAGGTGAAGCGCAGCCCCAGCGCGGCTCCCGCCGCGAGCAGGAAGTCCGTGTGCGAGTCGCGCAGCTGCCCGGGGCCGGGCACCTCTTCGGGCGGCACCACCTCGTCGCCGGTCGCGAGCACCGACACCACCGGCGCGCGGTGGACCGCCAGCTCGGCGTGGCCATGGGTGGCGACGAGCCCCAGGGCCCCGGGCGTGAGCAGCGAGCCGGCGGGCAGCAGCACCTCGCCGGCGCGCTGCACCTCGCCGCGGCGGCGGACGTGGTCGCCTTGGCCGGCCGCGGCGAGCAGCTCGACCTCGATGACCTCGACGGTCTCGACGGTCTCGACGACCTCGGTCGGGGCCCCGGGGTCGCCCGCGGCGGCACCCTGGGAGCCGGCGGTGCGGGGAGCGGACCGCGTGGACTCGACCGGGACCACG
>DATKFK010000480.1:0-3148 GCA_035544375.1 Thermoanaerobaculia bacterium | reverse complement strand
CTGGCGCCATTGCCGGTCGTCAAGATCGCGGTCAGTGCGCCGCCGCTGGACGAGGTTTTCGCCAGCTACCTCAAATCATTCGATCTCGACGAGAAGGTGCGCAATAGGCTCGCTTCACTCGGCCCTCGGGCGCGCGGCACCCTGCACCTACCGGTGCAGGTTGCGAGCTTCTTCGCCGCGTTGGCCAAGAGCGCACCCCGGACCGAGCGGGAAATCCTGGCGCTGGCCCAGGACGCTGCCGAGGTCGGACAGGAGGATCTGCGAGCGTGGTTCGGCGGCCTGCGCGGCAGCGAGCAGCTCTTCACGCTGCTGCGCGGCGTCATGGGCGAGATGCGGCGGCCGACACTCGAGAGGCTATTCGTGCAGGTCGTCCAGGCACTGCGCGCCGCGGGCAACGACTGGTTGGATGATCCGCTGCGGCTCGGGTTCGACGACCTCCTGGAGGCAGCCAGGGCCCGCGACAACGACGGGATCGTCGAGTTCAGGGAGCGGACATATGAGATCGAGGTGCGGAGGCAGGCGCGCAGCCGCCGCGAGATGCTCTGGGAGGTCCTCGAGTGGCTGATCGGAGAGATCGGCCCTGGTGGGGACTGGGAAGACTGGGAGCTGCGCAGGGGACTCGGGACGGCCCTGGGCCGCCTCGCCGCGGGTGACCGTGAGCGGTTCCTCCGGCAGCTCAAGCGCGTCGCCGAAAATCCCTGGAGGACTGCGGCCGCGATCGCCGGCCGCGCGCTCGCGGCGGCGGTGCGCGACGACACCGGTCTGCGCGGCCATGAGGCGGCGGGCCTGCTGCGCGAGTGGATCGTCTCGGGCGAGCCGGACCTGATGTGGGCCGCGGCAGCGGCGGTCTGGAAGGTCTTCGCGGCGGCGGCCGCCGCCGCGGACGAAGCGCTCAAGCAGGCACTCCTGAAGCACCTCGAGACTCTTGTTCTCAGGTCCGCGACCTTCACCAAGGAGGTCAGGAACCGGGTCCGTGAAAGAGCGAAGAGCGGTCTGCGAGAGGGCGCCGACGCCGCGAGGTTGGCGGCTGCAGAAGCCGAGGCGAAGAAGAAGCTCTGGGCTATGGGCAAGGCCAACCGGGACTGCGCCGCGATCTCCCTGATGCAGGTCGTGCTGATTGATTCACGCTGCGCCCCAACGCTGGCGCTGTGGCTCAAGCGGGACAAGCTGCGGCAGGTGGCGCAGGACGCCATCGAGCGGCTCTTCGACGGCCTCGGCGAGCCCCGCACCAAGCCCAGCGCAGCCAGGTTCGGGTCCCTGATCGAGCAGCTGGAGCCGCTCCTCGCGACGAGCGGGAGCGGACCGGCGGTCGACGCGATGATCACGGCGTTGCGCGCCTGGCTGCGCTGGGAGGAGTGGCGCCGGCCGGTCTTCAAGGAGCTGCTCGGCGTGGCCAACCGGGGGAGCGGAGCGGTGCGCGACGGGCTCCGCGGCGCGCTGTCGCGCCGGTGGCTGGCCGGTGGCGATGCGCCAGGGGAGAAGGAGGCCGCCGAGATCGCGCTGGCGGTCGTGGCCCGCTCCTATGCCATGGACGGCATTCTGATGGACCGTCCAAGCCTGGGCCGCGGCGTCTTCGTGCTCGATCCGGCCTGCGTGGCCGAGGAGCCGGCACCTGCAGAGGCCGGCCAGGCCGTGAGCCGGCAGGCCGCAGCGCAGCGGCAGAGCCGCGAGGCCTCCTGCCGCCATCTGCTGGGCGCCCTGGAGGCCCAGCTGCCGGTCTCCTTCGTTCACCTCGGATCGCACCGGGCGGTCGCGCTGGACGGCGGGACCGCGGCACCGCTCAACGCCGCGAGCGCCGGGCCCCGCCTGCTGCTGCCGGCGGTCGCCGCGGCGGGTGGCGACGACCCGAGCATGGTCCTGGTGGTGTCTGGCGGCCCGATCTGGGACCTGTCCGACGCCGCCGGCGAAGAGTGGGCGGAGAACCTGCTGGTGATCGCGGCCGGGCAGGACGCCGAGACCTGCGAGGGAGTCACAACCATCCGGGCCGGCGCGGAGATCACGCCGCAGGACGTTGCCCGGGTCGAAGCGCAGCTCCAGGCACGCTGGGCACTGGCGCTGGCGCGGGCGACAGCCGAGCAGTGGCGGCCGGCTTTGCGCAGCTGCGGTATCGAGGAGGATCTTGCGGACGACCCCAGGCTGGTCTTGGACTCGTGGGTGGAGGCTCTCCCCGCACCCGGGCAGGCGGATGGGCAGCGCGACCTGGCGCACCGCGTCCTGTGTGTCCTCTGCTGGTACGCGGCGCTCGACCTCGAGGGCTGTGTCGGGTTGCTGCGAAGCTGGCTGAGCGGAAACGGTGAGGGAAGCGGCGCGAGCTGCCGGCGCTGGATGGGCGCGGCAGGCGCCAAGGCGCTGCTGCGCATTCACAGCGCCTACCGGCCGCGCGTTGAGGACGTGGCGCCGCGAGTGCTCTTCGAGGGCCTCGCGCACCCTCTGGCCCGATGCGGGGACGGGGCGGAGGCGGTGCTTCAGGCGGCCGGACGCTGGCTCGAGAGCGAGACCTGGGCGGCTTATCTCGCCGGTGGAGTCGTCAACGGTCGTGGCCGGCTGCTGCGCTGGGCCGAGGAGCTGGCGCCGAGTCATGCCGAGGCACTGCGCGCCGCTCTGGCCAGCTCGCCTCCGGTGGTGCCCGAGGAGGCTGCCGGCGGTTGGCGGGAGGCGGTGGCGGCACTGATCGACCGCCTGCGCATCGGCGTCTCGCTCGCTCAGCCTAAGGCGCTGCCGTTGCTCAGTGCGGGCGAGCGCTACGGCGTCATCCTGCTCGATCCCTCTGGCGCGGATCTGGCCGCGCTGGGCGCCGAGCTGTTCACCCTGCTGGCGAAACAGGAAGGGCGGCGGGTCAAGCCAGTCCTGTACCGGCTCGGAGAGCGGTCGCCGGCGTGGGTGTCGAGCGAGGTGCCGCCGCAGCCTAGCCTGCTGGGACCGTTGGAAGAGCCGCTGCCGCGTCTTGTCGGTCCGATCCTCGCAAGCCGTGAGCTCTCTCCGCAGGCGGTCGCATTCGTTCTGGTGCTGTCCCATGAGACGCCGCTCGACGTCGGTGACTGGCTGGCCACGCCCTGGCGGCAGCGCCTCCACTTTTACCAGCCCGGTGCGGGCGGCGCGCTGTGGCCAGCATTCGCGGCTCTTCCCGTCCTGAGCGGCCAGGAGGCGC
>DATKFK010000479.1:0-5608 GCA_035544375.1 Thermoanaerobaculia bacterium | reverse complement strand
GCCTCTTGCTGCGCGGGCTGCCGTTTCCCGACTCCGACCGCCTCATGCTGCTCGGCTACGAGAACCCTGCCCGCGGCATGAACGGGTCGCCGGTCGATCTCCACGACCTCGCCGACTGGGCGAGCCGCCAGCGCTCGTTCGAGGGGCTCGGGGCCTTCGACATCGGCACCGCCACGCTGACCGGCAAGGACGGCGCCGAGCGCCTCGACGCGAGCGCCATGAGCGCGGACGTGTTGCGGTTGCTGCGGGTCGCGCCGGTCCTCGGCCGCGGCTTCACGCGGCGCGACGAGTTGCCTGGCGCCCAGCCGGTCGCCCTGGTGGGCTGGCGCGTATGGCGAGACCGGTTCGGCGGCGACCCGGCGATCGCCGGCCGGGCGATCCGGCTGAATGGGCAGCCCGCCACCGTCGTCGGCGTGATGCCCGAGGGCTTCCTGTTCCCGCGCGAGGAAGAGGTGTGGACGCCGGTGACCCACGACCTGGCAGCGACGGCGCGCGGCCAGGGTGACCCGGTGGTGGTGCTGGGGCGGCTGCGGCGCGGGGTCGCGTTGCGGCAGGCGCAGGCGGAGATGACGGCGATCGCCCGGGGGATCGCGCTGGAACATCCGCGGACCAATGCCGGCCTCGGCGTCATGGTGCGACCCTACGTCGAGTTCGCGGTCGGCTCGCCGGTCAGGGTCGCCTTGCTCTCCATGCTGGGGGCCGTCCTGTCGGTGCTGCTGATCGCCTGCTGCAACGTCGCCAGCCTGGGGATGGCGCGTGCCGCGCAGCGTGGCCGCGAGATCGCGGTCCGCACCGCGATGGGAGCGGGCCGGGCGCGGATCGTGGCGCAGATGCTGGCCGAGAGCATGCTCCTGGCGAGCGCCGGAGCGGCGCTCGGGCTGGGACTGGCGGGGTTGGGGATCGCCGCCTTCAACCGCGGCCTCGTCGCCATGAGCCCGCCATTTTGGGACCGCGTCGTGCTCGATCCGGCGGCGCTGCTGGTCACCCTCGCCGCCACCTTGACGGCCGGCCTGGTGTCGGGGTTGGCGCCGGCGCTGCACGCTTCGCGGACCGACATCGACCAGGCGCTCAGGGACGAAGGACGGGGCACGACCAGCCGGCGGCTCGGCTGGTTCAACCAGGCGGTGGTGGTGGCCGAGCTGGCGCTCTCCTGCGTCCTGCTGGTGGGAATGGGGTTGATGGTCAAGAGCGTGATCAAGGCCCAGACCGTCCAGCTCGGCTTTGCGCGCCACGGCATCCTGACGTTCCGCGTCGCGGTCTTCCCCCAAAGGGTGCCACGGCCGGCCGACCGCGCCGCCTTCTACGGCAGGCTGCTCGGCCGGCTGGCGGCGCTGCCCGGCGTGCAGGCGGCGGCCGGGGCCGAGACCCTGCCCGGCAGCGGCGGCGGCAGCGCACCCTACGCGGTGGAGGGACACCTCGACGCGGGAGCGGCCGGCCAGCCGCTGGCCCATGCGGTCGCGATCAGCCCCGGCCTGTTCGCGGCCTACGGCGCGCCGCTCCTGGCCGGCCGCGACTTCGGGCCGCTCGACACCGCGGCCGCGCTGCCGGTCGTGATCGTCAACCGGAGCCTGGCCCGCCGGGAATGGCCGGGGCAGGACCCGCTCGGCAAGCGCCTGCGGCTGGCGCGCGAAGCGGCGGAGAGCTGGCGGACGGTCGTCGGGGTGGCTCCGGACCTGAAGATGGACGGGCTGCTGGACCGCCGGCCCGAGGGCTTCTACCTGCCGGTATCGCAGCGCGGCCCGGAGCGCCTGAGCTTCGCCCTGCGTACGGCTGCGCCGCCCCTGGCGCTGGCGGCGGCGGCGCGCGCCGCGGTGGCCGCGCTCGACCGGGACACACCCATCTACTTCGTCCAGACCATGGATCGGATGCTGGACGACGACCACGCCGGCACCCGGGTCTTCGGCGGCTTGTTCTCGTCTTTCGGGCTCACCGCCCTGCTCCTCGCCGCGGTCGGCATCTACGGCGTCATCGCGCTGGCGGTCGAGCGCCGCACGCAGGAGATCGGCATCCGCATGGCGCTCGGCGCCGGCCGGCGCGACATCCTGGCGATGCTGGTGCGCCAGGCGCTGGTGCAGCTGGGGTTGGGGCTGGGCTGCGGCCTGCCGGCGGCCTGGGCGGCCTCGCGGCTCCTCGGCGGGGCTCTCTTCCTGGTCGAGCCGCACGACCCGGCGGTCTTCGCGGCGGTGATCGCGGTGCTCGCCCTGGTGGCGCTCCTGGCCACGCTGGTGCCGGCCGGGCGGGCGCTGCGCAGATCGCTCCGGTCGCCGTTGTCCGCCACCGTGAGCGGCGGCTAGCCGGTCGTACCAGGCGCGGCTGGGGCAGCAGGCGCGGCCGGCGCAGCGGGCGCGGCCGGTGCCGGCGTCAGGTCGTAGGCGCGCAGGACCGGCTCCTGCTGACCCGTGATGGCCACGGTCAGGTAGAGGTGCTTGCCGTCGTGCGAGACGAGGTAGGTTTCGGTGCGCCGGATGCCCTTGTCGGGCTTCACCTCGATCACCAGGGACCCGTCCCGGTCCCAGCTGGCACGGAGCTGGGCGGCCCCGCCAGGACCCTGATCGCGCACCTTGCTGCCGTCGGCCTTGAGGACCCGGGCATGGCCGGTCTGATCCGTGATGGTGACCTGGTTGCCCTGCTGGACGATGGTCAGGCTGTCGAGGAGGGCGACCACCTCCTTGCGCGCGTCGGCCTCGTGGCGCTCCCTGGCCGGAGACCAATCGCTCGCTCCCAGGTCGCCGTCCTTGGCGGCGCCCGTCGGTCCCATGCCGCCCAGCCCCGAGCGATGATGGCCGCCCCCTTCGCCACCACCCCGGCCACCTTCTTCGGCGTGCTGGTCCTTGCTCAACCTCGCCGTGAGGTCGACGTTGAGCGTCCAGCTGCCATGGAGGTCCTGCTGCCGCGGCTCGCCGCACCACCCCGGCAGCGTGGGTTGCAGCAGCAAGACGCTGCACATGCCGACGAAGCCGAGCAGCCATCCTGGACCGGGGCGGTGTGCTTGCATTCAGTCCTCCCAAGGGCTGGCGTGCCGGCAGACGCGACTCCGCCGGGCGACCGGCAAATCCTACCAGAGCGCCTCGCCCCACGCCGCCCTGCCCCGGCGGTCAGTCGCGGGTAAAGAGTTGCTGGTACTTGTGCCAGTAGGCGTACCCCAGGTACGCGGTGAAGGCGAAGACCGCGATGCCTATCGGCAGGGCGGGGGGGAAGAGCCGCACATTGACGATGACGATGCCGACGACGTCCGGGGCGAGGAAGAGCACCGCGAGCCAGGGCAGGAACCCAAGGACGAGCATCAATCCCGCGACGACCTCGGTCACCTTGATCAGGTGGAAGATCCCGGAGTCCCAGAACACCTGCATCGTGGGCACGAGGTGCGGCGGGACCCCCTTCATCGACCCACCGCCAACCAGGCCGGCGATGCCGCTGAAGAGCATGACGAGGCCGAGGAGCGTCCTGATGGCGATGACGAGATACCTGTGGCGGAGATTCATCGGTCAATCCTCCGTGCTGTTCCGAGGCGGGTTCTTCCCTGGGACCGTACATTGTGCTTCGCGGCCGGGCAGGGCGTTCAGATCCAGTTCAGCGCCAAGCGATGAGGCCACCGCCAGCACCAAGCGTCCCGCGCGTCCCGGCACCTCGCCGTAGGCGACGTCCCCCGCCGGGGCGCGCCCCCGCGCCGCCGCCGCCAGCTCGCCGACCGTGCAGGTCGCCACCCCCATCTCGCGATGGCGGCGCAGCAGGTCCTGGAACAGGCCGCGGTAGGCCAACCCCTCGGTTTCCGCGTGGACGGTCAGGACCTCGTCATGGCCGGGGCGGTAACGGCCCACCAGGCGGTGGACGTAGCTCTCGGCCGTGATGCCGTCGCGGCCCAGCTCCTCGTCGAGCGTCGGCAGCGTGGTGGGGACCTCGAGGGTGGCCAGCGCGCGACCCGCGACCCGCGGGTGGAAGGGAGGCACCGCGCCGCGCGAGACCGACAGGTAGTCGAAGCCGCGGGCGTCCAGGGCAGCGAAAGCCTCGTCGGTGCAGAACCAGGCGGGGGCCGCGAAGCCGCGCGGCCGGGCGCCGAAGATCGACTCGAAGGCGGCGATGCCGCGGTCGAGCTGCGCGTCGATCGCGGCGCGGGACAGCCGGTCCAAGCGGTCCTGCCAGGTGACGTGGTCCCAGGCGTGCAGGCCGACCTCGTGGCCGGCGGCAGCGACCGCCGCCAGCGCGGCGCGGCAGCGGCGCCCGATCTCGGGGGCCGGCAGCAGGGTGCCGTAGAGCGCGGTGCGCCAGCCGTACATGCGTGCGGCGTTGGTGCGCAGCATCTTGGCGAGGAAGCCGCGCTTGCGGAAGACCCGCAGCACGGCCCGTCCGGAATTGTCCGGACCCAGGGTGAAGAAGAAGCTCGCCCTGACGCCGGCCGCCGCCAGGTCCTCGAGCAGCGCCGGCAGACCGTCGCGGGTGCCGCGGAAGGTGTCGACGTCGATCTTCAGCGCGACGCGCGCGATTCCGGCCTTCGCGGCGCCCGCGGCGTGACCGGAGCTGGCGGAGAGATCTGCGGCGCACATGAGGATGGCGGGCGGGCTCCGCGAGCCTCACGTCACTCGCAGGCTCCATTCCGGCTCGCTCCGGAACCACTCGATGGTGCGGCGCAGGCCGTCCTCGAGCGGCACCCTGGGCTCGACGCCGAGGATGGTGCGCATGCGGGTGATGTCGGGGAAGCGGCGCGGGATGTCCTCGTAGGACTCCCCGTAGACCTCCTCCTGGCGCACCAGCCTCACCTTGGAGCCGGTGCCGGGGCAGGCGCGGATCATGGCCTCTGCCAGCTCGAGGATGGTGGTCTCGCGGTCGCTGCCGATGTTGAAGATGCGTCCCACCGCCTCGGGCAGCGTGCCGGCGCGGATCAGCGCCAGCACCGCGTCGTCGACGTAGGTGAAGGCGCGCGTCTGCTTGCCGTCGCCGATCACCGTCAGGTCCTCGCCGCGCAGCAGCTGCCCCATGAAGATGGTGATCACCCGGCCGACGTCGATGCGGTCGAGACGCGGCCCGTAGGCATTGAAGAAGCGCACGATGACCACCGGCAGCCCCAGCTTGCCATAGGCGAAGCAGAAGTGCTCGCCGACCGCCTTCGAGGTCGAGTAGCACCAGCGGTCGATCTCCGTCGAGCCCAGCAACCGGTCGCCGTCCTCGCGGAACGGCGTGTCTCGCGACTTGCCGTAGACCTCCGAGGTCGAGGCGAAGACCAGGCGCTTGTCGTGGCGGTGGGCGAACTTGAGGACGTTCTGGGTGCCGTTGACGTTGACGTTGAGGACGTGGAACGGGTCCTCGACGTAGTGCTCGACCCCGACCACCGCGGCCAGGTGGTAGACGAGGTCGGACTTGACCACCAGGCTCTCCATCAGGTCGGTGTCGAACACCGATCCCTTGATGTAGCGGAAGGCAGGGTTGCCGAGGTTGTGCCGCACCTTGAGGTCCGGCGCGATGTCGAGCGCCATGACCTGGTGACCGGCCGCGAGCAGGCCATCGCCCAGGTGCGAACCGAGGAAGCCGCCGCCGCCCGTGATCAAAACTCTCATGGCTCGAAAGTCCCTTCGCGAGAATGTCAAGAAAAAGGATCGGCCGGCGGCGGCGCCCC
>DATKFK010000478.1:0-8918 GCA_035544375.1 Thermoanaerobaculia bacterium | reverse complement strand
TACGCTTGCAAACCCTTACTTCGTGGGCCTTTCTGCGCTACAATACTGTCGTCTAATTTTAAGGGGTTTTCGCCCTCTTAGGGTTCCCAGAAGGTAACCCCGATCTTGGCCCGATGGGTACCCCTTTGGGTACCCCTGGCCTGGGCGGGCCGAGAAGTTCACCAAGCGCGTCATCGACCGCCTCATCGCCCAAGCCGATCCCGGCAAAGACACGCTGGTCTGGGACTCGGCGGTGGGAGGCGCTCGAGCTCAGCCATGTGCAGCCGTTCCACCGCTCGCTTGCCGACACGCCGGCGCAGGCGAACCGCTGCCTAACCGCCGTCTCGGCGATCCTGGGCTACGCAGATCGCCATCGACATGTCCGCCCTGCCGGCGGCGACTGTGGCCGGCGTCGAGCCGTCGGCGAGAAGGGCCCGCCCTCGTCTCACCATGGAGATCTGGGCTTGGCGCAATCGCGATGGGCAGATATCAAACATGAGCGTCACCGACGACATATATGCGCGCGCGCTCGCGGTTGCGGGGCTTCGCCCTGACCACGATCTCAACGTCCTGTCCGAGTGCGGTCAAGAGGCGCATCAGGCGGTCGCTCGAAAAGTTCCCGAGACGACCGTTGAGCAGTGCCGACACCTTGGGCTGATCGATGCCCATGAGCGCCGCAGCAGCAACCTGGGTCAGCCTCCGGCGCTTGATGACCTGCCGGATGTGGCTGGCAAGCTGAGCCTTCGTCAGCTCCTCCTCAGGCTCAGCGAAACCCAAATCGTCGAAGACGTTGCCGCTGCTGGAAGTCACCGGGATGGCGAGGTCTTGCTTCTTGACCATTGTTCGTAATCCTCTCGTGCTCGCTTGAGCCGCCGTTCGATCAAGCTCAGGTCGGGTCTCGGGGTGGCGATGCCGTGCTTGGACTTCTTCTGGAAGGCGTGCAGCACATAGACGGCTCCGGCGAACCGGACGGTGTAGACGGCTCGGTAGGTGTCACCATCGAACTCATCGACGATCTCCAGCACGCCGGCCCCGCGGAATCCTTTGAGCGGCTTGGCGAAGGGTGCTTTGAGGCCGAGCTGTGCATCCCATAGCGCGCCGCCGACTCGCCGCCGGACTTCCTCCGGGAAGCTCCTCAAATCCTCTCTGCAGCTCCCAACCCAGCGCACCGGCTTGGGCTGAATGTAGTCTTGGGTGGCCACGATCAGCCCGCCGACTCGTTCCGGGGCATTCTATGCCTGTTCAGGCATAGTCTCAAGGTGACTCGGCGCGCGCCTGCGGCGGGACGAGGCGCAGGATGTCCACCGGCGGGCCGGGCAGGAAAGGCGTCGGCCGGCCGGCCGCCCAGGCAGGGTGGCTGTCGCGGTAGTGGGGCGAGAGCGGGTGCGCGCTCTCGCCGACCGGCATGTGGAAGATCCCGGTCTCCTCGTGGCCCGGCGACACCACCATTCGCTCCGAGGCGCCGAAATCCTTGCCGATGACCCGCGGCATGTCCTGGTCGCCCGGGAGCTCCCGCGGCGGCACGTCGAGCCAACGGGCGAACATCGGCAGCGAGCTGCTCATCGGGTGCTCGATGCGCAGAGTGTTGCGCTCGCCCCAGGTGCGGTCGGCGAGCCGTGGCCCGAGCGCCTGCAGGTGCTTGATCTCCTCGTCGGCCACCGCCAGGACCTGGGCGTCCCAGCTCTGGTAACGGGGATCGAGCAGGTGCGCCGGCCGCTCGGTGACCAGGCGCCAGAGCGGCCCCTCGAAACGCCGCCGCGGGTGGAAGTAGGGTAGCCCGTCCTCGGGCTTGATGCCGGTCAGGCTGGCGAACACCTCCTGCTCGAGCAGGTCCCGGAATTCGCGCACCACCCGGTAGGCGACCGAATCGATCGAGGCCCGCCCGGTCCAGGTGGAGGCGAGAAGCCGCCGCAGCTCGGCGCGGCGCGGGTCGGCCTTGACCGCCTCCGGGGTGAGCGTCCGCAGCAGCAGGCCGTGCCAGTGCGTCATATACAGCGCCCGATCGTCGAGCTGGAGGGCGAGCAGGTCGCGCGGCGTCGCCCGCTCCAGGCCGAGCAGGCGGTCGCGGATCTGGCGCGCGCGGGCCCCGAGATCGAAACAGCCATCCCCCAACCGCGCCAGCATCTCGCCGCCAACCAGGCGGTTGTTGGCCGCCCAGATGCGGCCGGACGGGGGATCGACCACCTTCGGGACCTCGTCCGAGCGCAGCCAGCCGTCCCAGCGGTGTGAGCCGTCGGCCCAGGAGCTGGGGAGGCGCCCATCCCAGCCGATGCGGCGCGGCAGCTTGCCGGCTATCGTCCAGCCCACCCGCCCGGAAGAGTCGGCAACGGCGAAGTTCTGCGGCGGGATGCCGGCGGCGTGAGCCACCTCGATCGCCTCGTCGATGTCCTTCGCCGCTTCGAGATCGAGGAGCCCCAGGTTCGTGGCCCCCGGCAGCTGCGCGGTCCAGGCGAGGGCGCGCCGCGGCCGGCCGCCGGCATCCCGCTCGATGACCGGACCCCAGATCGTCTCGGCGACATCGAGCGACTCGTCGGGGCCGCCGTTGGCCCGCATCCGTTCGCGATGGTGCTCCAAGGGCCGCCAGCCGGCGGGCGTCCGGTACAGCTCTGGATTGCGCGGATCGACCTCGAGGTCGATCAGGTCGGTCACGTCGGCGAAGCTGTTGGAGAAGCCCCAGGCGACCGACCCGGTGCTGCCGACGGCCAGCATCGGCGTGCCCGGCAGGGTGACGCCGGTTACCCGGCGCTCGCTGCCGTCTGGCTCCCGCCAGCTCCAGGAGGCGCGGTACCAGGTATTGGGCACCTCGATGCCGAGGTGCATGTCGTTGGCGAGCAGTGCGTGGCCGTCGGCGGTATGGCTCCCGGCAACCGCCCAGGTGTTGCTGCCGGCCAGGCCGTAGATGTCGCCGCCATCCGTCCACTCGGCCGTCCACATCCCGAAGCTGGGGACGCCAGCCGCCGCCGGAAGCGGCACCCGGACCTCCGGCCGCCGGGCGGCGAGAGAGGCCGACCGCGGTGCCCTGACCGCACGCAGGTCGAAGACCCCGGGACCTGGGATCGGCGGTGTTGCGAAAGCCGGGCCGACGAGCGGCGCGTCCCATTCGGTGCCGAGCGGCTCCAGGAAATCGAACAGCTCCGCTGGCAGGCGCTCGTGCAGCTGCCCGAGGGCCGCCTCGACGCTCCCCCGCGAATCGCTGAGGGTGAAGCCCATGGCGTAGATCGCCAGCAAGCTGTCCTCCGGCCGCCACGGCTGCGGCTCGGTGCCCAGCAGGATGTATTCGAAGGGTTTGTACCCCAGCGCCTTGAGGCCTGCATTGACCCCTTCCGTATAGGCATCCAGCAGCGCCCGATGGCGCGGCGGCAGCAGCGCCAGGGCGCGGACGGCCACGCTGCGGAAACGGTGCACGCGCCAGACCTTGTCGATCGGCAGCAGCGGCGCCCCCGCCAGCTCCGCCAGCTCCCCCGCCCCCTTGCGCCGCAACAGCTCCATCTGGAAGAAGCGGTCCTGCGCATGCAGGAACCCGAGGGCGCGCGCCGCGTCCAGCCGGGCCGCCGCCCGCACCGTCGGCACTCCCAGGGCGTCCCTCTCGACCGTCACCGGCGCGCTCAGGCCCGGCAGGACGGCCTCGCCGCGCAGCCGCGGCAGGCTCGCCGCCATCCGCTGCCGCATCCAGGCGCCGGCGCCCAGCAGCAAGAGCAGCAGCAACCCCGCGAGCCAGAGCAGCGCCCGGATGATCCAACGCCACCAGCGCCGGCGCGGGGCGGCGGCGATGGGCGTGTCGTCGGTGATCGAAGGTGATGCAATCGCCATCATGGCTTTCTCCTTGCCGGCTTGCGATGGACGGAACGGCTCCTGGCGGCCGCGGCCGGTGGGCGTCGGCTGCGTCGCAGACCGGGGACGTGCGGTCACCCGGCCAGCCTCTCCGCCTCCTCTTCGGTCAGCTCCTCGATCTCCGCCAGCAGCGCCTCCTGGACCGCCAGCGCGAGCTGCCTGACGGAAGGGGACTCGAAGAGGACGTACAGCGGCAGCTCGAGCTGGAAGATCTCCTGCACCCTGGCGACGAACTGCGGGGCGAGCAGCGAGTGCGCTCCCAGATCGAAAAGGTTGTCGTCGATCCCGACCTCGCACCCCAGAAACTGCCGCCAGACCTCGACCAGCAGCGCTTCGGTCTCGGTCTCGGGCGGCGCGGCCGCGGCGCCCTGATCGGGCTCCGGCAGGGCCCGCCGGTCCACCTTGCCATTGGGCGTCAGCGGCAGGGCCGAGAGCTGGACGTAGGACCGCGGCACCATGTAGTCGGGCAGCCGCTCGTGGAGGAAGGCGCGCAACTCGTCCGCCGCCGGGCCGGGCTCCGCGGCCGGCACGACGTAGCCGACCAGGCGCTTGTCGCCGCGGCGCTTCTCGCGCGCCAGGACGACGGCCTCGCGCACCCCCGGATGCCGGCCGAGCACGCTCTCGATCTCCCCCAGCTCGATGCGATGGCCGCGCAGCTTCACCTGGTGATCGATGCGGCCGAGGAAATCGATGTCGCCGTCCGGCAGGTGGCGGACGAGGTCCGCCGTCCGGTACATGCGCGCTCCCGGCTCTTCGCCCCAGGGATCGGGGACGAACTTCTCCGCCGTCAGCTCCGGCCGCCCCAGATAGCCGCGAGCCAGGCCCACGCCTGCCACGTGCAGCTCGCCCGGCACCCCCGCCGGCACCGGCTGCTGGCGGCGGTCCAGCACGTAGATGCGGGTGTTGGGCAGGGGCCGCCCGATCGACGGCAGCCCCGGTCCATCCGCTGCCACCGCCACCGCCGAGGTGGTCACCGAGTATTCCGCCGGACCGTAGGTGTTCCAGAGCCGGAAGCGCACCGCCGGGACCGGACGGTGGTGCAGCCGGTCGCCGCCGACGAACAGCGAGCGCACGGGCAGCGCCGGGCACGGCGCGGCGTCCTGCTCGAGCCGTTCCATCACCCCTTCCGCCAGCGGCGTCATGAGGAAGGCGAGCGTGATCCCCGCCTCCGCCCACCAGCGCAGCATGCCGGCGGCCGACAGCCGCGTCTCCTCGTCGGGGATGTGCAGCTCGCCGCCGCCGGCCAGGAAGGGCCACAGCTCCACCACCGAGGCATCGAATGCCGGGCTGGCGATCTGCGTACCGCGGTCGCCCGGCCGCAGCCCGAAGCACGCTTGATACCAGCGCACCAGGTTGAGCAGCCCGGCATGCGGGATCTCCACGCCTTTCGGCATGCCGGTCGAACCCGAGGTGTAGATCACGTAGGCGGGGTGCCGGGACGTGACGCAGGTCGCTGGCGCCGCGGACTCGTCGCCGGTGATCGATTCCCAGCTGCCGTCCAGCCGGATCACCTCCGCCGCGGACGCCGGCAGCCGCGCGGCGAAACGCTCCTCGGTCAGGAGCACCCTGGCGCGGGCGTCGTCGAGCAGGAAAGCCAGCCTCTCCCGCGGGTAGCCCGGGTCGAGGGAGACGTAGGCGCCGCCGGCCTTGAGCACCGCGACGATGCCCACCACCCGGGCCAGGGTGCGGTCGGCGCAGATCGCCACCGGCACCTCCGGCCCGACGCCCCGGGCGCGCAGGTGATGGGCCAGCCGGTTGGCCCGGCGCTCCAGCTCGCCATAGGTGAGACGGGCGGCGCGCGTCGCCGCCGCCGTGGCGTGCGGCCGGGCCCGGGCGTGGGCGGCGAACAGCTCGTGCACCAGCGGCAGCTCCGGCAACGGAGCCGCCGTGTCGTTCCACTCCGCCAGCACCTGGTGGCGCTCGGCCTCGGCCAGGAGCGGCAGCTGCGACAGCGGCAGCTCCGGCGCTCCAACGGCGCCGTCCAGCAGGGTCGCGTAGTGCGAGAGCAGCCGCGCCGCGGTCGCGGCGGTGAACCGGTCCAGCGCGACCTCGACCGCGAGCGCCAGCGACGCCGCCACGCCATCGCCCTCGCCCTCGACCTCCGCCACATCGAGCGACAGATCGAACTTGGCGGTGGTCCGTTCGCCGGGCGGCAGCTGCGTGAAGCGCAGGGCACCGCTCGCGGCGGCGCCGGAAGCCGCCGCCACTCGATCGGCGGTCTGCAAGGCCAGCACCGCCTGGACGACCGGACTGCGCGCCAGGTCGCGCTCCGGCTGCAGCTCCTCGACCAGCACTTCGAAGGGCAGGTCCTGGTGGTCGAGGGCCGCGAGCGTCGTCTGGCGCACCGCCGCCAGCAGCCGGCGGAAGTCCGGATCGTCTTCCAGCCGCACCCGGAGCGGCAGCAGGTTGACGAAGAAGCCGATGAGCGCGCCGGTCTCCGGCCGCGCCCGGTTGGCGACCGGGGCGCCGATCAGCAGGTCCTCCTGGCCGGTGTAGCGCGCCAGCAGCACCGCGAACCCGGCCAGCAGCAGCATGTACAGCGTCACCCCCTCCTGGCGCGCCAACCGCCGCAGCCGCTCGGCCACCGCGGCCGGCAGCAGCAGGCCGCGGCTCAGGCCGCGGGATCTCGCCACCGCCGAGGGCGGCCGTTGCGGCCGGTCCTCAGGCAGCGCCAGCACCATCGGCGCGCTCGCGAGCTGCTGTTGCCAGTAGGCGAGCTGGGCCGACACCACCGCCTCCGGCCAGGCGCGCTGCCAGGCGGCGAAGTCGGCATATTGGAGCGCCAGCTCGCGCAGCGGCGAGGGGCGCCTCTCGAGGGCCGCGCCATGGAGCGCCGCCAGCTCGCCGAGCAGCACTCTCTCGGACCAGCCGTCGGACACGATGTGGTGGAGGTTGAGCAGCAGCACGTGGCAGCAGCTCGGAGCCGCGGGAGCGCCGCCCGGGTGCAGCGCCTCCTCGCCACGGACCGCAGGGCGAGGGTCCCTGCCCTCGTCCTCGCCGAGCCGCACCAGCGCGGCGCGAAGCAGCGGGCCGGCAGCCAGATCGAAGGGACGCAAGGCCTCCTCCTGGCTCAACCTGGCCAGCTCCGCGGATCGCGGGTTGGCAGCCGGCGGCCGCCGCGCGGCGCCGGCGCGCCTCGGACCCGGCGCCAGGGGCCGTCTTCCCAGCTCGCCCAGGTCGATCAACGGCAGCGGCACGGGCCGGGGCGGCTGGATCTCCTGCCAAAGCCTGCCGTCCGCCTCGACGAACCGGGTGCGCAGCGCCTCGTGGCGGCGCACCACCTCGGTGAGCGCAGCGGCAAGCGCCGGCGGCGCCATCGGCCCATGCAGCCGGTAGGCCGCCGGAATGTTGTAGGTCGGCCGGTCCGGCGCCAGGCGATCGAGGAACCAGAGGCGCTGCTGCGCGTACGAGAGCGGTAGCCGCGCTCCCCGCGGCACCGGGACGAGCGGCGGCAACGCGACCTCCGCCGCCTCCTGGCGGGCGCTCGCGACGAGCCGCGCCAGGCCGCGCACCGTGGGGCACTCGAACAGCGCCTGGACCGGCAGGTCTACCCCTAGCACCTGCCGGAGGCGCGAGAGCACGCGGATGACCAGCAGCGAGTGCCCGCCGAGGTCGAAGAAGGTGTCGTCCATCCCGATCGCAGCCCACCCCGGCAGCCCCGAGCTCAGCACCTCCTCCCAGATCCCGGCGATCACCTCCTCGAGCGGGGTGCGGGAAGCCGCCCCCGCGGCATCCGCGGCGGCCGGCAGCTCCTCGGGTGCGGGCAGCGCCCGCCGGTCGATCTTGCCGTGAGGCGTCAGCGGCAGGGCCGCCAGGGGCACGAACGCCGAGGGCACCATCGGCTCCGGCAGGCGCTCGCGCAGGAAGGCCCGCAGCTCTGCCGCGGTCACTGGCTCCGCCGGGACGTAGTAGGCCGCCAGCCGGTGGTCCCGGCCGGCTTCCGCGACCGCCGCCACCACCACCTCGCGCACCGCGGGGTGGCGTCCCAGCAGGGCCTCGATCTCCCCCGGCTCGATCCGGAAGCCCCGCACCTTGACCTGGAAATCCCGCCGGCCCAGGAACTCGAGAGTGCCGCCGGGGCGCCAGCGCGCCAGATCGCCGGTGCGGTAGAGCCTGGCGCCGCCGCCGTCCGCCGCCGCGAGGCCGCCGAACGGGTCCGGCAGGAAGCTCTCCGCCGTCAGCTCGGGGCGTCCGAGGTACCCGCGAGCAACCCCCGCGCCGCCGACGAACAGTTCGCCGGCGCAGCCCGCGGGCACCGGTTGCAGCAGCCGATCCAGCACGTAGACCCGGCTGCCGACGATCGGCGACCCGATGGGGACCGGCCCCTCGCCGGCGTCGCCGTCCAGACCGCGGCGGACCCGGTAACAGCAGCTGAAAGTGGTGTTCTCGGTCGGACCGTAGCCGTTGATCAGCTCGACCCCTGGCAGGGCCGCCAGCGCCCGCCCGACATGGCTGGGCGACAGGACGTCACCGCCGGTGAGCAGCTGGCGCAGCCCGCGGAGGCCGTCCAGCCCCTCGTCCACCGCCAGATGAAACAGCCCGGCCGTCAACCAGAGGGTGGTCACCCCGTGGCGGAGCACCACGGCCTGCAGCTCTCGCACCGAGACCTGCCGCGGCGGGAACAGCACCAGGCAGCCGCCGTGGAGCAGCGGCCCCCAGATCTCGAACGTCGCCGCGTCGAACGACATCGGCGCGAGCTGCAGGAACACCTCGCCGGGACCGAACGCGGCGTAGCCTGTATCGCGCACCAGCCGCACCACCGCGCGATGGGCGACCGCCACCCCTTTCGGGGTCCCCGTCGAGCCGGAGGTGTAGAGCACGTATGCCAGCCCCTCCGCCTCCTGCCGGGAGCGGCCCGCGAGGCGGGAGGTCCGCCCGCCGTCGCTCTCCTCAGGGCGCCCGGCCGCCGCGGCGCGAGGCGCGACCTCCCGGGGGAGCAGCGGCGCCTGAAGCGCCAGGCGGGGCGCGGTGCCCGGCACCGCGTCCAGCAGCCGCGGCGGACCGACGATCGCCGCCGGCGCCGCGTCCGCGACCATGGCCTCCAGGCGCCGGCGCGGCAGCGAGGGGTCGAGAGGCAGGTACGCCCCGCCGGCCTTCAGGATCCCCAG
>DATKFK010000477.1:0-3118 GCA_035544375.1 Thermoanaerobaculia bacterium | reverse complement strand
CCGAGGTGCTCGATCGTCTGCTGCTCGATGGGATCACGCCGGGGCCGCGTTATCTCAGTGTCGCGGCCGGACGCGATGGCCTATACATCGCCGCGCGTGGAATGGGGGAGCCGATCTGGCGCCTCGACTGGCAACGACTCGATGATGCCAAATGGAAGGCGGTCCCGGAGGTTGTTGTACAACGCCCGCGCAGGCAGTAGATAGGGGAGTACTCGGGCCTCCCCAAGCCAGGCATCGGACGGTCATGGGACCTCCTTGGGCCGCGCCGAGACCCCAAATCCCTCAGAGTGAGCGCCGCGGCGAGGTGACCGGGATGTTCACCTCGCTCCAGTGCACACGCCAAACGGTCCGGCCGAGAGTGCTGGTCTGCTGCTCAGCCAGGGCCGCCCGCAGGCGTCGCAGCGATGCGAGCAGGCGAGCCTCGCCGGCCTGCCCCTGCGGATACCCCAGGCCGGAGAGGAAGGCATCGGCACCGCCGCGCTTGCCGCTGGCGGCTTCCCGCAGGATTGCCAGGGCCGCGCGCTCGCTGCCCTGGCCCGGCTGCCGATGGACCGGATGCTCTGTGCTGCGGAGAACCTTGACCCACCGCACTGGATCGGCGTTTTGCAAGGCCTCGCGCATTGCATGGATCTCCTCGGCCACCTGGGCAAGGCCGGCGACGCCGGAAGGGTAGCCATAGGCCCCCAGGGTCGGCGGCTGCACGGTCGGCAGCCGTTCGAGCGCCGATTGCCGACGACGCGCCGCCCGGACCTCGGAGCGCTTCAGCGATGATCTCCGGTGCCAACTGATGCAGGCCATGGTCCGCCGCCCAGCGCAGGAACACGCGTGCTGCTGTCAGTGCCTGGTGCTTGGCGCCACGCTGGCCTCCGAGCACAGCCGCACGTAAAGTCGTCAGACGCTTGCGGGTGATCTCGGCGAGGAGGACGTTCCCGAGCAGCTCGCCGGCGTACCGGAGGTGGCTCCTGTAGGTGGTGCGAGTGAGGACCGTGTAGCTCGAGACCAGAACGAAGGCATCGACTCCCGAAGTCCACGAGACTCGTATCGGCGCTCGCCGCGGGCTTCTCACTCGCTTCCGCCAGCGGCCGTGTCTCGCGCAGCTGCCGTGAGGCTGCGGCGGATGTACCCCTCAACAATTAGCGTTAGCACCGCGGCGAGGACCACCGGTCCGATCATCAAGACGAGCGCAAACCGGCCGGCGACACAGACCGCGGCCGTTGCATCGGCGAGCAACACGCCATCAGCGACGACCATTGCCCACGCGAGAGCGCGGAGCACCGAAGCGTGGCGGGGCCGCCGCGTGTCCCACCAGATGAGCAGTGTGAAGAGGCCGACGAGCAGGAGGGGGCCGGTGGCCGTCAAGTAGAGCGCCGGGCGGCGAAAGGAGTGCGCCGCGACGATCACCGTGGCTGCCATCAGGGCGTTTGGACCGAGGAGCGCCCACCAAAGCACCGCCCGCGCGGCACAGGGTCGGGGACCCGAGTCCTTCATGTCAGTCCCACATCTCTGGCGTCGTCATCGTCCGGCTTCGCCAATGCGCGGCAAGGGTTACACGCCAAGCCCGCAACGACAGGTGTCTGACCGTTGCTCCCTAGCGCTGCGGCTCTTCCTCTTCTTCCATTTGCAGCCGCGAAGCTGCTGCCGGATGACATCGGGGTCCATGCGGTTCCGACCCTGCTCTGCTGCCCACGAGATGAAGCCGCGAAGCGCTACCAGCACGCAGATATGGGTCCCCGCGCTGCGGCCGTCTGCGAGCAATGCCTCTCGGAAGACCAGCAGGTCGCTCGCCGTAAGCTCGGCCAGGGGCGGCCATCCAAGCGTGGTGCCGGCGCCGATGAGGTGATGGCGGTAGTGCCGTCGCGTCGGGGTAGTCAACTTCGAAGCAGCCAGGAACGCATCAACTGAGGCGATCCACGTCCCTGCCGCCCCGGTCCCCTGTGCAGCCGGTAGCCGGATAGGGGTGCCGTCAGCATTGCCTTGGACGATGGAACGGTTGGGTGGTGGCGGCTGCCGGGGTGCCGGTTGTCGGCGCCCGCCGGGCTTTGGAGGCGGCGCCAACGCCAACGCTTCACGCAGTCGTCCGATCGCGCGGTGGGCGTACAGCCGGTCGGCAAGGATGCGCGCCGCCAGGATCAGCGGCGGGCGGCTTGCGCACCAGGTTCGCAAGCTCCTGCGCCCATGGTTCGCCCGCGGGCGGGAACGCCACGACCAAGTCGTCTGCGAGCTTGAAACCGGCATCGAACCGGCGGCTCTCGAGCTGGATCAGGATTTGCTCGCAGCTGCACAGCGCCGCCTCGGCCAGGCTGCCGTGGGCGAGCAGCTCGCGGCGCACCCGATCGAGGAGAGCCTCAGCCTCGTCGTTCTTCCCGGCCGCCGCGACGATCCTCGCCTCGCTCCAGCCCCGTGCGATCTCCTCGGCGGGCGACGGCGCGAGCGGGTAGAGCGCTCGCGCCACCTCCAGCTCTTTCCTCGCTGCGGCGGGATGTCCGAAGACGGTCTCGATGCCCGCGAGGACGAGCCGCAGGCGGGCGGCGAGCGAGGGCGCAAACACCGCGTCGAGTTGGCCGAGTGCGGCGCGTAACGGCCGAACGGCGCTCTCGAGATCACCGCTGCGGTGCAGCAGCAAGCCCAGCTGCGCCTGGCAGGCGGCCGCGGGCGCCCACGACCACGCGCTGCGGCACCTGCTGGCGCTCTGTCCGGTCTGTCAGAGGGGATACGACGCCCTGCGGCCGAGGCCATCCGCCTGGCCGAGCTGGCGGTGGAGGTCGCCCGGCAGGTCCCTGGCCCCGACGATCTGCGCTCGCGCCTCGCGGGATATGCAGGCGTCCACTTGGCCAACGGCCGGCGCGTCGCCGGCGAGGACCTGCCCGCGGCCGACGAGGAGCTCGAGCGCTCGCTGGCGCTCTGGCGTACGGGCGCCGCCGAGGATCCGGGCTTGCTCAATGCGGCGCGGGTGCTTGGCCTCGAGGCCTCCTTGCGCCGGGCGCAACGCCGGCTTCCGGAGGCCCTGGCGCTCATCGACCAGGCGCTCGCAATCGACAGCTGGGGCGAGACCCCCGCGCTGCTGCTAGCCAAGGCGCGCGCCCTGGTGGAGCTCGGTGAGTTCGAGGCGTCGATCGCG
>DATKFK010000476.1:0-5606 GCA_035544375.1 Thermoanaerobaculia bacterium | reverse complement strand
ACCGGGTCCGCCGCGTCGCCGCGGGCGAGGTGGAGCTGGCCCTTGCCCGGCTGCACGCTTTCGGCGACGTCGAGCGGCGGCTCGCCGGCCGCGCCCCGGTGGGAACGGTGGCCATCCTCCTGCCGGGCAACGTCGGGCTCTCCAACCCGGTGGCGACCCTCGGCACCGCCTTCCTGGCCGGCAACCGCGTCGTGGCGCGGCTGCCGGGCGCGCTGCGGCGCTGGGGCGAGGTGCTCGAGCCGCTGTTCACCACGCATCTGCCCGGCGTCAGCTTCGCTCACGGCAGCGGACCCGATTTCATCCGCGCGGCCCTCGCCGACCCCGCGGTCGCGGTGCTCATGGTGTTCGGCGACGACCGCTGGGCTGCCGCCTACGAGGCGGAGATCCGGGCCGCGCGCAAGAAGTTGATCTTCGAAGGGCCGGGCAAGGACCCGTTCCTGGTCCTGCCGGGAGCCGACCTCGAGCGCGCGGCGAACGACGCGGTGAGAGGCGGCTATTACAACTCGGGCCAGGCGTGCACCTCGCCCGAGCGTTTCTACGTGCACGCCGAGCTGGCCGCCGAGTTCGTCGAGCGGGTGGTCGAGCTCACCCGCCGCGAGGTGATGGGCGCCCCGGAGGACGAGGCGGTCACCGTCGGGCCGATCGCCAGCCGCCGGGTGGCGGACCGCATCGCCGGCCAGCTCGCGGACGCCCGCGCCAAGGGCGCCCGGGTGGCGGCGGGCGGCTGCATGACGCGCTGCACGCTGGCGGACGGCACGGTCGGAACCTTCGTGCAGCCGACGGTATTGACCGGCGTCTCCGCCGCCATGTCGATCATGCAGGACGAGACCTTCGGACCGATCATCCCCATCCAGACGGTCGGGAGCGAGGCAGAGGCGACCGCGGTGGCGGCGGACTCGCGCTACGGTCTCGCCGCCAACCTCTACGGCGGCGGCGCCGCCGCCGCCCCGGCGCTGGACGGCTGCCACGGCCAGGTGTTCCGCGACGAGATCTGGCTCGACTTCTACGGCCGCAACCTGCACGCGCCCTACGGCGGCCGCAAGCGCTCCGGCTGGGTGTGGGAGTGGCAGGGGGAGAGCTTCGTCCACCGCGACGGCGCGCGGAGCAACGCGCTGGAGCTCAGCCGCACCGAGATCTGAACGCTGCATACCGGAGGAGACCGAGACCGATCATGCGCGACCATCCCGACCTGCCGTTCACACTCGCCGAATATCGACAGCGGCTGGCCCGGGTGCAGCGCTGCCTGGCCGAGCGCGGCATCGACGCGAGCCTCGTCAGCATCCCGGAGAACATCTATTACCTGACCGGTTTCACCAGCACCGGTTATTACATGTATCAAACGCTCATCCTCCCCGCCTCCGGCGAGCCGACGTTCGTCACCTACCTCGAAGAGAAGATCAACGTCATCCGCCGCTCGTGGATCGACCGCTGGTCCACCTATTCGGTGATCGAAGACCCGGTCGCGGTCACCGCGCAGGCGGTGCGCGAGATGGGCCTCGAGGACAAGGTCCTGGCGATCGAGGAGAGCGGCTTCTTCTTCCCCATCCGCACCTACAAGCGGCTGGTCGAGCTGCTGCCGCGCGCCCGCTTCACCGACGGCAGCGGCGCCGTCGAGCAGGCGCGGCTGGTCAAGAGCGAGGCCGAGATCGGCTACATCCGCCGGGGAGCGAAGGCGGCGAGCGAGGGGATGAAGGCGGCGCTCGCCGCCATCGCCCGCGGGCGCACCGAGAACGACCTCGCCGCCGAGGTCTATCGCGCCACCCTGCAGCATGGCAGCGAGTATCCGGGCAGCCCGCCCTACGTGGTTTCGGGCGAGCGCTCCGGACTGCCGCACGGCACCTGGGAGGGCCGGGAGCTGCGCGACGGCGACATCGTGTTCCTCGAGCACTCGGGCTGCATCAAGCGCTACAGCGCGGCCATGATGCGCACGGCGTTCCTCGGCCAGCCCCCGGACGTCGTGCGGCGCACCGCCGACGTCATCCTCGAAGGGCTCGCCAGGGCGATCGAGACCATCCGTCCCGGGGCGACCTCGGGCGAGGTGGATGCCGCCTGCCGCGGCACCATCCTCGGCGCCGGCTTCGCGGACTACACCCACGAGACCGGCTATTCGATCGGCGTCTGCTACCCGCCGGGCTGGAACGAGAGCCACATCATGAACCTGCATCCGGGCGACGATACGGTGCTCGAACCCAACATGGTCTTCCATCTCGTCCCGTCGCTCATCATCCCCGAGATGAACGGGCACGTCGGCTTCTCCGACACCGTGCTGGTGACCGAGACCGGCCACGAGGTGCTCACCAACGGCGACGTCGAGCGGCGGTTGCATGTCGTCGCTTGAGCCGGCGGCGGTTCCGGCGAACGCCTCCCGCGGCGCCCGTGCCCGCGGCCGCGGCGCCCGCTCGCGCCTCGCCATCCACGGCGGCACGCCGGTGGTGGCGCCGGGCGAGATCGTCGAGCACTGGCCGCTGGTGAGCGAGGACGACGTCGCCGCGGTCACCGCCACCCTGCGCTCGGGGCGGCTGTCCTGGATCAACGACGACGCGGTGCCGGCGCTCGAGCGGCAGTGGGCGGAGTTCGTGGGCGCGCGCCACTGCATCGCCTTCAACAGCGGCACCGCCGCGCTGCACGCGGCGGTGGCGGCGGCAGGCGTCGAGCCCGGCGACGAGGTGGTGGTGCCGGCGCTGACCTTCCTCGCCTCGGCCTCGGCGGTGATCCACCACCAGGGCCTGCCGGTCTTCGTCGACATCGATCCCGAGACCTACACCCTGGACCCGGCGTTGCTCGAGGAGCGCATCACCGGGCGCACCCGCGCCGTGGTCGCGGTCCATCTCCACGGCCTGCCCGTCGACCTCGATCCTGTCCTGGCGACCGCCGGGCGGCGCGGCATCAAGGTGATCGAAGACGTGGCGCAGGCGCCCGGGGCGCTCTACCGGGGGCGCATGGTGGGCGGGATCGGCGACATGGGGGCGACCAGCGTCATGGCCGGCAAGAACCTGGCGACCGCCGGCGAGGGCGGCCTGTTCACCACCGGCGACGCCGCGCTGCGCGACGCCGCCGACCTGGTGAAGATGTTCGGCGAGCGCGTGCGCCCCGATCAGACGCGCGAGTACAACGCCGTCACCATGGGCTGGAACTACCGCTTCAGCTCGATCCTCGCGGCCTTCACCGCGAGCCAGCTGCGGCGGCTTCCCGGGCTCACCGCGGCCGTCCAGGAAGGGGCGCGGTACCTGTCGGCAGGGCTCGCCGAGATCCCCGGCCTCGTGCCGCCGCACGTGCCCGCGGGACGCACCCACGTCTACCACCACTTCCGTTTCCGCATCGATCCAGCGGCCGCCGGCCTCGACCTGCCGGTCGGCCGCTGCCGCAAGGCGGTGCAGGACCTGATGGCGGCGGAGGGCGTGCCGCTCATCGAGTACCAGAACCGGCCGGTTCCCGGCCAGCTGCTGTTCCAGCAGCGGCGCGGCTACGGCAAGGGATGCCCGTGGAGCTGCGGCCACGCCGGCCGCGAGATCCGCTACGACATCCACGACTACCCGCGCACCCTGGACGTCATCCGCGGCACGCTGCTGGTCGGCCATCGCCTGTGCATGGCCAGCTTCCTCGAGCGCGCCAACCTCGACCTCTACCTCGCGGCCTTCCGCAAGGTTTTCTCCCACCGCGACGAGCTGGTCGCCTACGGGCGGGCGCTCGACTACCGCGAGCCGTGGGAGGAATCCGTGCGCCTGTGGTGAAGGCCGCACCGCTCACAGCAGGAGATCACGCGATGGTCCTCTCTCCGGTTTCGGCAGTGCCCAGGGCAACGGGCAGGCAGGCAGCGCTCCAAGAGATCGCCCACACCCTGCGTCACCACGTCGTGGCCATGGCGGCCGATTCGCCCGGCGCCCACGTGGGCGGCTCCATGTCGGTGATCGAGATCCTGACCGTGCTGTTCTTCGACGGGGTGCTGCGGGTCGATCCCGAACGGCCCAAGATGGAGGGGCGGGACTACATGATCTTCAGCAAGGGACACGCCAGCGCCGCGCTCTACGCCGCGCTGGCCGAGCGCGGCTTCTTCCCGGTCGAGGAGCTGCAGACCTACAAGCAGATGGGGAGCCGCCTGGCCGGCCATTCGCTGAAGAGCATTCCCGGCGTCGAGCTCGCGACCGGCTCGCTCGGCCATGGGCTGGCGGTGGGCAACGGCCTGGCGCTCGCCGCCAAGCACGACCGGCTGGCCTACCGCGTCTTCGTGGTGCTGGGCGACGGCGAATGCCAGGAGGGCTCGGTGTGGGAGGCGGCGATGGCCGCCGCGCATTACCGGCTGGACAACCTGGTGGCGATCGTCGATCGCAACCGCGTGCAGGAGGACGGTCTCACCGAGGAGATCATGGCGCTCGAGCCGTTCGCCGCGAAATGGCGCGCCTTCAACTGGGAGGTGCGCGAGGTCGATGGGCACGACGTGGCGGCCCTCTCCCAGGAGCTGCACCAGGTGCCGTTCACGCCCGGCAGGCCGTCCCTGCTGCTCGCCGCGACGGTCAAGGGCAAGGGCGTCTCGTTCGCCGAAAACAAGAATGCCTGGCATTACGGCAAGCTGAACCCCGAGCAGAAGGCACAGGCGCTGGCCGATCTCGCCGCCCTCCGCGGGCGCGAGGAGCGGCCATGACGGCGGCGGCCGCGGGCGGGGTGGCGCCGGTGACCACGGCGGCCGTGGCGCCCGGAGCGGCAAGCGAGCCGGCGGCGGGCAGCCCGGCGTGGCTGGAGCGCCATGGCCTCTCGGCGGTCGAGACCTGCCGCCTGGCGCAGCGCGAGCTGGCGCGGCGGGACGAGCGCTTCTTCTCGCTCGAGGCCGACCTCGGCGACTTCGGCGGCTTCGCGTTCCGCGACGAGTTCCCCGACCGTTATCTCGACTTCGGCATCGCCGAGGCGAGCCTGGTGGGCGCGGCCGCCGGCCTGGCGCTGGCCGGCAAGATCCCGCTGGTCAACACCTTCGCCTCCTTCGCCCTGATGCGGGCTTGCGAGCAGGTGCGGCTCGACCTCTGCTATCACGGCGCCAACGCCAAGATCTTCGGCACCTTCGCCGGCCTGCAGGCGGGCTTCTCCGGGCCCACCCATCACGCCATCGAGGACCTGGCGGTGGCGCGCAGCCTGCCCAACCTCACGGTGATCGCGCCCGCCGACGCGGTCGCCGCCTACCACGCGACCCTGGCCGCCGCGGCGCACCACGGCCCGGTCTACATCCGTCTCGCCGTCGACGCGACGCCGCAGGTCTACGGCGAGAGCTGCCCTTTCGAGATCGGCAGGGGCATCGAGCTGCGCGGCGGCCGCGACCTGACGCTGGTCGCCGCCGGGCTCACCGTGGTGGCCGAGGCGCTCGCCGCGGCCGAGCTTTTGGTGCGCGACGGCTTCACCGCGCGGGTCATCGACCTTCATACCGTCAAGCCGATCGACCGCGAGCTGCTGGCGCGGGCGGCGCGGGAGACGGGTTGCGTCGTCACCGTCGAGGAGCACTCGGTGTACGGCGGGCTGGGGGGCGCGGTGGCCGAGGTGCTGGGCGAGGACTGCCCGGTGCCGATGTGCATCCTCGGCGTGCCCGATGCCTACTGCGAGCGGGTGGCGCCGCACGCCGAGCA
>DATKFK010000475.1:0-8383 GCA_035544375.1 Thermoanaerobaculia bacterium | reverse complement strand
TCGATCTCGGCTCCGCGGTTCCACAGCGTGCCCTGGTGGGTGGGGGCCTGGAAGGTGCTCTGGCTGTCGTCATAGGCGCCGAACAGCCAGACGTGGTCGCGCCACAGCGGTCCGCCGAGCGCCAGCGCCAGCGTCGGATCGATGCGGTTCGGGCCGGCGTTGGCGGCGGCGATCTCGGGCGCCACCTGCCCCACCTGGCGGTCCGGGTAACGATAGGGGCTGTTCCAGCCGTTGTTGGTCGCCAGCAGGCGGGTGACGCCCTGGTACTCGTTGGTGCCCGAGCGGGTCACGACGTTGATCACGCCGCCCGAGGAGCGCCCGTACTCGGCGGGGGCGGCAGCGGTGGTGACGCTGACCTCCTGGATCGCCTGGTAGGCGAGGTTGAGGCCGAACAAGCCGGTGGCCGGGTCGGTCGTATCCACGCCGTCGATGAGGAACAGGTTGTCGCTGCGCAGCGCGCCGTTGACGTTGGGGTTGCCGTCCGCGCCGCCGGCCACGCCAGGCAGCAGCAGGGCCACGCTCTGGTAGAAGCGCGGCAGCGGCAGCCTGTCGATGAAGTCGAAGCCGATGTTGGCGCCGATGCGGGTGTCGAAGCGGTCGATCACCGACGCCTCGGCAAAGACCTGGATCGATTCCTGCGCCGCCACGCCGGGTGCCGGTGCGGCGGTGGCCCCGGCGGCCGGCGCCGCGCCGCCCTGCCGCGCGCCGGGGCCGACGAGCCGCAGCTGCGCGATGGTGGTGCGGCCGATCGAGACGCGGACTCCCCGCTGCTCGGCGGTCAGCCCCAGCAGCTCGGCGTGCAGGTCGTAGGTGCCGACGCCCAGGGCAGGAAACCGAAACCTTCCCTGGTCGTCAGCCTCCTCGGTGCGCCGGATCTGCGGGCCGACGGCGGTGACCTGCACCGCCGCCACGCCGGCGCCCGAGGCGTCCACCACCTGGCCGGTGATCAGGCCCGTCTGCGTGCCGTCGGCCCACGCCGCACGGCCGGCGAACAGCATGAACAGAGCGCCGGCGAGCGCCGCCCGGGCGCGAGGCGAGCGACACCTCGAGAAGCTCTCCATGGTTGCCGACTCTCTACCCTGATCCGGGCGCTTCTAATCTCCGGCTCCACCGCCTGCGGCGACCCTTCCCTCCCACCGGGGGGAAGGGGACGCTCCCTCCCCTTCGCTTCGGCGATCGGTTTCGTGTCAGTGAACGTCGAGGCGAGCGCCGCCGGCGCCGCCGCTCTCGCCGGCGTCGGGCCGGCTGCCTGGCTTTTCGGGGCTGCTTCCCGCCTGGCACTGCGGGCATTCGGCGGGCGAGTAGGACGGCAGGTCCAGGGTGATCAGGGTCCGGAAAGGCACGTCGAAAGGCGGGTGGCCGCCGGTGCCGCCGGCGCGGTCGATGATGGCGCCGATCGCCACCACCCTGGCCCCGCGGCTGGTGGCCAGCGCCGCCGTCTCGAGGGTCGAGCGGCCGGTGGTCACCACGTCCTCGACGATGACCACCCGCTCCCCCTGGCGCAGCGAGAAGCCCCGCCGCAGGCCGAGCTCCTCGCCCTTGCGTTCGGCGAAGCGGAACGGCACCCCCAGCGCGGCCGCCACCTCGTGGCCGATGATGATGCCTCCCAGCGCCGGCGACAGCACCGAGTCGGGATGGAAGGTGCGCAGCTCCTCGGCGATCTCGGCGCCGACGCGGCGAGCCCGGACCGGGTCCTCGAGCAGCAGCGCGCATTGCACGTAGGCCGGCGAGTGGCGGCCGGAGGACAGCAGGAAATGGCCGCGGCAGAGCGCCCCGCTCTCCTCGAGCAGGCGCATCAGCAGGCCTTCGCGCCGGTCGATCGGAGAAGGCTCAGGGCTGCTCACGCGTTGCCTCCTCGCGGCGGATGTCGTACTGCTCGAGCTTCTTGTAGAGGTTGCTGCGGGGAGTGTCGATGGACTGGGCGGTCTGGGTCACGTTCCAGTTGTTCTCCTCGAGCTTGTGGATGAGAAACATGCGTTCGGACACGTCGCGGAACTCGCGCAAGGTCTTGACCGCCAGCACGCCGCTCGACAGCTCCGGACGCGCGCCGCCGGTGGCGCCGATCACGTCCTCGCGGGTCACCGCCTCGCCGGGCGAGAGGATCAGCAGCCGCTCGACGAGGTTCTTGAGCTCGCGCACGTTGCCCTTCCATGGCAGCGCGCTGAGGTGGCCCAGCGCGTCGGGAGCGAGCTCCTTGGGCCGGCAGTTGTTGGCTTCCGAGTAGCGGCGGGCGAAGTACTCGACCAGCAGGGGCACGTCCTCGAGGCGCTCGCGCAGCGCCGGCGTATGGATGGGGATGACGTTGAGCCGGTAGTAGAGATCCTCGCGGAAGCGCCCGCCGGCGATCTCGTCCTCGAGGTTGCGGTTGGTGGCGGCGATCACCCGCACGTCCACCTGCACGGTGCGCTCGGCGCCCACCGGCTCGACCTCGCCGTTCTGCAGCACGCGCAGCACCTTGGCCTGGGTGCGCGCCGACATGTCGCCGATCTCGTCGAGGAAGATGGTGCCCGAGTCGGCGGTCACGAACTTCCCCATCTGCTTGCGCACCGCGCCGGTGAAGCTCCCCTTCTCGTGGCCGAACAGCTCCGATTCGATCAGCTCCTCGGGGATGGCGGCGCAATTGACCTGCACCAGGGGCCGTTCGCGACGGCCGGAGGCGCGATGGATGGCGCGCGCCACCAGCTCCTTGCCGGTGCCGCTCTCGCCGGTGATCAGCACCGTGGCGTTGGTCGGCGCCGCCTTGTCGATCGTCTCCCGCAGCTTGCGCATCGCCGCCGCGGCGCCGATCAGGGTCTCGGGCTCGATGCCAAGAGAGCGGTTCTCGGCGCGCAGGCGCGCGCTCTCGACCGCGTTGCGCAGCGACACCAGCACCCGGTCGCGCTGCAGCGGCTTCTCGAAGAAGTCGTACGCCCCGAGCCGTGTGGCCTCGACGGCGGTGGCGACATCCGCATGCCCGCTCACCACCAGCACCGGCACGTCATAGCCGCGCTCGCGCATCGCCCGCAGCACCTCGATGCCGTCCATCTCAGGCATCTTGACGTCGAGCAGCACGGCATCCGGCAGGCGGTCGGCGACCCGCGCCAGCGCCGCGGGCCCCGAGCCGGCTTCCTCGACGCGGTAGCCCTCGTACTCGAGGATCATCCTGAGGCTGTCGCGGATCGCGGACTCGTCGTCGACGATCAGCACCGAGGCGCGGTAGCTGTCGCTGTTCTTGGCCATCGCGCAGAGAGTTTAGCCTACGGCACGAAAAAGGGGCGGCCGGGTTTCTCCCGGACCGCCCCCGTATGTGAAGCGATGGTCAGTGGGCAGGCCTGTGGGCGCCTACGGCACCTGCACCACCGCGAAGAATGGGGGAAGCGACTGCCCGTTCCGCCCGAAGCGGAGGGTGTACAGCCGCAGGTACGACTTGGACTTGGCGGCGCCGACGGCGCGCTCGAACTCGGCGACGTTGTGGACCGCCTGGCCGTTGACCTCGCTGATGATGCTGCCCGGCCGCACCGCCTGGTCGTAGAGCGGGCTGGTCGCGGCCACGCCGGTGACCAGCACGCCGTTGACGTTGTTGGGGAGGCTGTAGCTCGAGCGCACGCCCTGGGAGATGTCCTGGTACTGCAGGCCGAGCCAGTTGATGCCGCTGTTGCCGTCCTGCCGCTCTTCGTTGCTCGCCTGCTGGTTGAGAGCCGGGCGCTCGCCGAGCTTGACCTCGCGCTCCACGGTCTTGCCGCCGCGCAGCAGGGTCAGGGTCACCGTCGCATGGGGCCCCTTGGCCGAGACGTAGTCGATCAGGTCGCGGGTGGTCTTGATGTGGCGCCCGTCGACCGCGGTGATGATGTCGCCGTGCTCGACGCCGGCGGAGGCGGCGGGAGTGCCGGCGACCACCTCGCCGACCAGCGCGCCGTCGGTCGAGGTCAAGCCGAAGGCCTGGGCGTGCGGCCAGTCGAGGTTCTGGATGTTGATGCCGAGATAGCCGCGGCTGACCTTACCCTTCTCCCGCAGCTGCGGCAGGATGTCCTTGAGGGTGTTGACGGGGACGGCGAAGCCGATGTTCTCGGCGCCGTAGTTGATGGCGCTGGCGATGCCGACCACCCGCCCCTGGAGGTTGACCAGCGGGCCGCCCGAGTTGCCGAAGTTGATCGCCGCGTCGGTCTGCAGGAAGTTCTCGAACGAGATGTCGTTGATGCCGAGCGCACGGCCCTTGGCGCTGATGACGCCGGTGGTCACCGTCTTGTTGAGGTTGAGCGGGTTGCCGACCACCATCACCCAATCGCCGACCCGGGCCCGATCGCTGTCGCCGAGCTCGAGGTACTTCAGGCGTTCGCCGGCGTTGATCTTGAGCAGCGCCAGGTCGGTCGCGGCATCGGCGCCCTTGACCTGGGCGGTGTAGTCACGATCGCCAAGGTGGACCTTGACCTCGGAGGCGCCGTCGATGACGTGATTGTTGGTGATGATCAGGCCATCGGGCGAGATGACGAAGCCGCTGCCACCGGCCTCGGAGCGATAGTCGTCGGGCTGCTGCGGGCCCTGCTGCGGGCCGCCCTCGTCATCAGGAGCGCCGGGACCGCCCTGGCCGCCGCGATCGCCGCGGCCGCGCGGACCGAAGAAAAATTCGAACGGATCGATGCCCTGACCTTGACCCTGACCCTGGCCGCGGCGTCCGCGCATGCGCGGCGCCTTCTCGATCGTCGAGGCCTGGATCGAAACGATAGCCGGATCCACTGCCTCCGCCAGATCGGCGAAACTCGGCAAGCCATGGGCCGTTGCCGCGGCGGTGGTTTCGGCGGCCTTGCTGGCGGAGAGCGAGGCGTCTGCGGTCTGGGTCATCCCTGGCATCGTCATCCCCAACCCCCCTGCCAGTACCATTCCAAAGACAACCGCGCCCAAGACCAGCAAGAATGTCGAGACTTGGCGACTGCGGGTAGTAAGCATGAGTGCTGCGATCTCCTTTCGTGTGCGTCACCCTTTTATAAGCAAGGCAGCTGCCAGGTATATTTCAGGGGAGAAGAGACGGAGCGGGGCCGCAAAAACGCCATTTTGGCATACCAGGGAAGCGGCGATCTGACCTCCCCGGCGATCTGACCTCCCCGAGGATCTGACCTCCCCGACGATCCCCGAGCATCCGGCCCCGAGCATCCGGCCCGAGCATCCGGGAAGTGCGCCAAGCCCGGTTCTGTTATCCTCCTGAAAGCCCGGACCCGAGAAGCTCGGACCCGAAGCAACGTGTTCCGGTCCAGCAACTTGCGGCAGTGGCGGGGATCGCGTATAATCCACCGCGGGAGCTTGCCCCGATCTCGTAAGGGATCGGTACGAAGTGGGCCTCACGCCCACTTTTTTTGTTGGAGGAAGATCCATAGGCCCGATGCGCGCGCGCAAGTCCATCAAGGAGAGCAAGGAAAGCCAGCTCGGCGACCCTGCCGCCGGACGCCGACCTCGGCGGCCGGAGGGGATGGCTCCCATGGCTCCGCCGCCGACGACGCCGACGACGCCGAGAGTCACCCGCTGGGTCCTCGCGCCGGACGTCGAGGCCGAGCTCGCCGAGATCGCGGCCGGCGCCGGCTGCGAGCTGATCCACGCCGAGTGGAAGGGCGGCGTGCTGCGCCTCTTCCTGGATCGCCCCACGGCGGCGACGGACCCAACGGACCCAACGGACCCGACGCCGCCGGCGGACCTGGCGGCGGACACGCCGAAGAGCGACGCCGGCGTGACGCTCGCCGATTGCGAGCACGTCGCCAAGCTGGCCTCGGCGTTCCTCGACGTGCTGGACTTCGGCAACGGCCGCTACCTGCTCGAGGTCTCCTCGCCGGGACTCGACCGCCAGCTCTACCGGCCGAGCGACTACCAGCGCTTCCGCGGACGGCTGGCGCGGGTCACCTTCGAGACCGCGGGCGCGGACGCCGGGCGTCGCCGCCGGACCGTGGTGGCGCGCCTGGCGGAGCTCGATGTCCCGGCCGGCGCGCCGCCCGCCCAGGGAACCGTGACGCTGATCGACGATCGGACGGGCGAGCGGCTCGTGTTGAACCTAGAGGATATCCGCCAGGCCCGGCTGGAAGTCGAGCTGTGACGCCATCGCAGAAGAGATAGGAAGAACGCACTCATGCCCCAGGCACAGACGGCAGAACTGAACTTGAACGAGATCTTGCGCCAGGTTGCGCGCGAGAAGGATATCGACCTCGAGCGCTGGATCGCGGCTCTCGAGGACGCCATGGCCTCCGCCGCCAAGAAGCAGCACCGCATCAAGGAGCCGGTGCGCTCCCGCCTCGACCGCGACACCGGGAGGTTCGAAGCCTTCATCGTCAAGAAGGTGGTGGCCGAGGTGGAAGACCCGCTGGCCGAGTGGACCGTCGAGGAGGCGCAGGACCACAAGGCGGGCGCCCAGGTGGGCGACGAGATCCACCTGCCGATCCCGACCGACGGCCTGGGACGCATCGCCGCGCAGTCGGCCAAGCAGGTGCTCTACCAGCGGGTGCGCGAAGCCGAGCGCGAGAACATCTACAACGAGTACATCGACCGCGTCGGCGAGGTGCTCAACGGCACCGTCAAGCGCTTCGAGCGCGGCGACATCGTCGTCGACCTCGGGCGCACCGAGGCGGTGGTGCCGCGTTCCGAGCAGGCCCGCCACGAGCGCTACAGCCAGGGCGAGCGCATCCGCGCGGTCATCGTCGAGGTGCACAAGCAGCCCAAGGGCCCGCAGATCGTGCTGTCGCGCACCGATCCGCGCCTCCTGGTCAAGCTGTTCGAAACCGAGGTGCCGGAGATCTACGACGGCACGGTGGTGATCAAGAACGCCGTGCGCGCTCCCGGCGAGCGGGCCAAGGTGGCGGTCTACAGCCGCGAGCGCGACGTCGATCCGGTCGGCGCCTGCGTCGGCATGAAGGGCTCGCGCGTGCAATCGATCATCCGCGAGCTGCGCGGCGAGAAAATCGACATCATCGAGTACAGCGACGACCTGGTGACCTTCGCCCAGAGCGCCCTGGCGCCGGCCAAGATCACCCGCGTCTCGGTCACGCACCAGGGCGAGGTGCCTCACCTCGACGTCATCGTCGAGGACGAGCAGCTCTCCCTGGCCATCGGCAAGCGCGGCCAGAACGTCCGCCTGGCTTCCGAGCTGATCGGTGCCCGCATCGACATCAAGAGCGAGAGCGACGTCAAGGACGAGGTGGCCGACGCGCTGGCGCGGATGCTCCAGACGGCGCTCGGACCCAGCGCGGCCGAGGTGGAGGCTGCGGCGCCGCCGGATTTGGGCCAGGCCCCGGGGGTCACTCCGGAGCTGCGCGAAGCCCTCGAGGCCGCCGGCTTCGCGACCGTCGAGAACCTCGCCGAGCGTGGCCGCGAGGCGCTGCTCGAAGTGCCGGGCATCGACGAGGAGCTGGCCGACGGCTTGATGGCGTGGGCAGGCGAGCAGGCGGTTCTGGCCGCGGAAGCCGCGGCAGCCGCGGCCGCCGCCGCGGCGCAGCGCAGCGCCGCCGAGCACGCCGACATCGGCCTCACCTTCCGCAGGCCCCAGGCTTCGTCGTCGATGGGGGACGAGGATTTCATGGCCGCCCTCTCGCGCGCCTTCCAGGAGAGCGAGGCGCAGCGCGCGACCCGCGATGCCGGGGCGGCGGCCGAGGCGGACGACGCTGCCGACCTGGCGGCGTCCGCCGGCAGCGAGGAGGCCGCCGAGCCCGCCGGGGACAGCGAGGGCGCGGCGTCGCACACCGCCGCCGTCGCGACGGACGCCACGGCGCCGGCCGAGGCGGCGGCAGGCCCGGAGAGCGAGAGCACGGAAGGCGAGAGCGGCAGCAAGGGCAGGTAGCCATATAGCCAGGCGACGCGGCAGGCCGCGGCCGCATGTGCCGTAAGTAGGGTTGATGAGGTTTCGACAGGAGCATCAAGGTATATGGGAAAAGTTCGCGTTCAGGATCTCGCCCGGATGATGGGGATCGCCAATCAGGACCTGGTGTTCAAGCTCAAGTCCATCGGCGTCCGCGTCGAAGGCGATGATGCGCACATCGACACCGACATCATCTCGGCGATCCTGCAGGGCAAGAAGCTGCCGCACCCGCGCGAAGTCATCCTGCGCGACGAACCGGCCGCGCCGGAATCGCCGGTGTCGGCGCGCCGCCGCGTGCCGGTGGCGCCGCCGGTGCGCCGGCCTGCCGCCAACCCGCTCCGTCCGAACCGGCCGCGCACCTTGATCCAGAAGGTCGAGCCGCGGATCCAGACCCTGCCGGCCAGCGAGCGTCCGGCGCATCTTGGCGCCCCTGGCGGGCCCTACCCGGGCGCCCCGGGAATGGGCGTTCCGGCGGGCTCCGGCTTCGCAGCCCAGGCACCGGGTGCCGGCGCGGGCGGCAGCGGACTGGCCCACGTCCAGGGCGCCGGCGCCGGGGCTGCCCACACCGTCCATGCG
>DATKFK010000474.1:0-10006 GCA_035544375.1 Thermoanaerobaculia bacterium | reverse complement strand
CCCGCCCGCCCCTCAACCGCCGCCGGCCCCGCGCGCCACCCTGCCGCCGCCGCCCCCCGACAGCCCGCGCCATGCCCAGACCGCCGCCCTGGTCGGCGCGCTCGCCACGCTCCACGGCGTCAGCGGCGACGAGGCGGCCGTGCGCCGAGCGATCGCCGCCCAGCTGCCGCCCTGGGCCCATCCGGTCGTCGATTGGGCCGGCAACCTCTCGGTCACCGCCGGCGGCCCGCGCTCCGACCCCGAGCCGCGGCTGTTCATGGCCCACATGGACGAGATCGGTTTCCGGGTGAGCCAGGTCCTGCCGGACGGCAGGCTGCTACTTGCAGCGCGAGGCGGCCTCCAAAGCTCGCTCTGGGAAGGTCAGGCGGCGCTCGTCCACGGGCGGCGCGGCCCGCGGCCGGCCGTCTTGGAGCCGCGCGCCGGCTGGCTCACCGCCGGCCGCCGCTCGCCCGCCGCCGGCCTCGCCGCCTGGCTCGGCGCCGCCGGCGTTGCAGACGTCGCCGCCGCGGGCATCGGCGTGGGGACCGCGGTCACCATGCCGAAGACCGTGCTCCGCCTGGGGCGCGACCGCCTGGCCGCCCGCAGCCTGGACGACCGCGCCGGCGCAGCCGTCATGCTGCTCGCGCTGCGCCGCATCGATCCCGCCAGGCTCCGCCACCGGATCACCTGGTCGTGGACGGTCCGCGAGGAGGTCGGCTACCTCGGCGCCGCCGCCCTCGCCCACGCTCCGGGCGGCTACCGGCGCGTCTACCCGATCGACGCCTTTCCAACCGCCGACTCCCCCCGCGAGCCGCGAGGCCCCGCCTACGCCCCCCTCGGCCACGGCGCGGTGCTGCCGGCCGCGGCGCCCCGCGCCCTGCTCGCGCGGCTGCTCGCCCTCGGCCGCCGGCAGGGCATCGCCCTGCAGGTCGCCGCGCTGCCCGGCGGCAACGACGGCGTGCCCTTCCAGCACGGGGACGCCGCCGTCCTGCCCCTCGCCTGGCCGCTGCGCTACGCGCACACCCCGGCCGAAGTGGCCGATCTGCGCGACCTCGAAGCACTGGCCGATCTGCTGGTGGCCCTGGCCCGCGAGGCGGAATAGGCGGCGCAGGATCTCCGGCCGCACGGCTTCAGGCAACGTCGAGCCTGAACCCGGGCGCCGGCGTCACCGCCGCGAGGGCGGCACCCACCTCCGCGACGCCCGGCGCCGCGTGGAGTAGACTGTGCCCGCATGCTCTTCATGGTGGTCGAACGCTTCCGCAACGGCGACCCCAGGCCCGTCGGCGAGCGCTTCCAGCGCCGCGGGCGGCTGATGCCCGCGGGCGTCGCCTACCAGGCGAGCTGGGTGGATGCAGCCGCCGGCCGGTGCTTCCAGGTCATGGAGGCCGCGAGCATGGACCTGCTGCACGCCTGGACCCGGCAGTGGGACGACCTGGTCGATTTCGAGATCGTGCCGGTCCAGACCTCGGCGGAGTTCTGGGCCGGGCTGGCCCACGACTGAGCCCTGCCATCGGCCGATGATCTCCGCGCACGTCCGCCTCCCGGCGCACCGGCCCATCGCGGCGGCCTCGGCGCTCTCCCTGGCGGCCCTCTCGGCGGTGACCGCTGCCGCCGTGCTCGGCGCCGCGGTCCTCGCCTCGCCGCTCGCCGCCGAGACGCTGTTCACCGGCGTCTTCAGCCGCGGCAACGACCCCTACCTGCTGTGGGCCGCCCTGCCGGACTGGCAGGAGGTGCAGGCGAAGGCGCAGCTGGCTCGAAGTCAGGGCATGCGGGTGGCCGCCCTGCGCACCTACGTCCAGGGCGGACACCGCTTCTACGCCGGCGCCTGGCGCGAGGGAACCGGCGACGAGGAGCTGGCGGCCGGCCTCGACGCCGCCGGCTTCCTTGCCCGCAACCACGAGCTCGCCAAGCGCGGCCTGCAGCTGGCGGACCTCGACACCTACCTGGAAGGACGCCAGCGCAAGTACCTCGGCGCCTGGCGCGGCGGCCGGCAGCGCGAGGAGGTCGCGCTCGAGCTCGACGGCCCGGCCCTGGCGAGCGCCGACGAAAGGCAGGCAGGACGGGGCCTCCGTCCGGTGCGCCTCCGCGCCTACCGCGACCGCGGCCGCCTGCGCTTCGCGGCCCTGTGGCAGCCCGGAGAAGGCGATCACGACCTGCTCACCGGTCTCGACGGCACCGGCCTGGACCGCACGCAGGCGGAGCTTGCCCCGCGCGGCCTCCACCTCGTCGATGTCGACGCCTACGACGACGACCGCGGCCGCCGCCGCTACGCCGGCATCTGGCGCGCCGGTGCCGGCCCCGCGTCGGTCTGGACCGGCGAACGGGAGCGGTTCCTCGCCCGCTGGCACGGCCTGGCGCGCCTGGGCGAGCGCCTGGTGGCCCTGGCGGCCGCGCCGGGCGCCTGCCGCGACGAGTGCGCCAACCAAGTCGTCGCCAAGCAGGCTTACGACTATGGCATCCGCGCCACCGCCACCCATTGCCAGGGCCGGCCCGGCACGTGTGCCGCGCCGGGGCCGCACGACACCGTGGTCTATCACTGGCCGGTCGAGAGCGACGGCGCGGACCGCTTCGTCCGCCTCTCCGCGCTCGTGCTCCACGACGCGCCTTTCACCCTCCCCTTCTCCGACCCGGCGGTCAAGCGCCGCGGGGCGTGGCTCTACGCCACCGGCACCTGGCATCACGCCGCCGACTTCAGCCGCGACGACCAGCAGACGTTCGCCGTCAAAGCCGCCGCGCCGGGCACGGTGATCTTCATCGGCTGGGACCGCTGGTCGGGCAACACCATCGTCGTCAGCCACGACGTGGGCGGCGCCGCCGACGCCTATCGCACGATCTACATGCACCTCCGCGACGGCGCCCGCCAGGACTGCGAAGCCGCCTGGTCCCAGACCATGGCCCACGCGCCCGCCGGCGAGAAACAGCTGGCCCCGTACCGCGTCCATCTCCTCGCCACCGGCTGCGCCCAGGACCCGGCGGACCGGCACACCGATCCCCGCCACTGGGGCTTCGAGACCCAGGTGATCGACCACGATCTGCTCGGCAAGCACGTCGCGGCCGGCCAGTTCCTCGGGTTCGCCGGCGACACCGGACCGGGCGGCAAGCGCGGGCCGGGAGAGCCCAACACCCACCTCCACGTGTTCTTCGCCCACCGCGACCCCACCGACCAGCGCTGGTACCTCTTCGACCCCTACGGCATCTATGGTCCGCCCGCCTGTTACCCGCCACGCCTGACCGATCCCATCGCCGGTCCCTGTGCCCGCTACCCGGTGGCCTGGGCTGGCGGCCGTCCGCGCTTTCCATAGCCACGGCGGCGGCCGCGGCCCCCAGCGGCGGCCCGGACGACGTGCTTCATCGGCTTCATCGGCGCCGCCCGGCGCTCCGCCACCGTCGCCTATCATGGACAGGGACGCGGCATCGACTTTGCAGCTCAAGGTCCATGCGGGCAGCTCGAGAAGCCGGCTCCGCGTGTGCGCGGGCATCCAGCCGGCGCCCGGCCGGCTCTCCCAACGCCCGCACGGAGGATGCGATGCACAAGACCGCAACCAACGGCATCAAGCTGACGCTGCTGATCCTGGGCTTGGCGTTCGGACTGGCCACCCTCGGCTGCTACGTCCGCGCGGTAGGGCCGGGATATGGCGGCGAGGCGGAGCTCGAGGTCGAAGGCCCGCCGCCGCCGCCCCAGGATGAGGTGGTCGTGGCGGCGCCGGGTCCGGACTTCGTCTGGATCGGCGGCTTTTGGGACTGGGACGTCGGCGTCAGGCATTTCGTCTGGCACGCCGGACGCTGGGAGCGGCCGCCCCATCCCGAAGCACACTGGATAGGCCCGCGCTACGAGATGCGCAACGGCCACCACTACTTCCATCGCGGCCACTGGGAGCATCCGGAGCGTCACTGACGAGGCAATCGCCAGAGCCGGCGCGCCACGGCCTGGCGCGCCGGCGGTCCCTGGGCGATCCGCGGCGGCCGGTGATCATCTGACGCCATCAGAAACGGAGACCGTATGAGAAAACTGATCGCAATCCTCGCGGTGTCGTTGCTCTGCACGCTCCCCGGCTTGGGCCAACAGCGCGGCCAGCACGGCGGCGGTGCGCCTCATGGCGGTGGGCAGCATGCGGGCAGTGCGCCGGTTGGCGGCGGGCACATCCCGTCTCATGGTCCCGCACCGTCGCGGGAACCCGCCCGCGCGCCGGCAGCGCAGGCCCCGCCAGCCCGCGGCGCGCGTCCCCAGGCCCGCAACTTCTCGGAAGGGGCTGGCCATCCCAATGCCCCGCACGTGGACGCCGAGAATGACCGCTGGGTCGGTCACGACGGCGGCAGGAACGACCCGCACTACCATCTCGACCGTCCCTGGGAGCACGGGCATTTCCCGGGCAGGTTCGGTCCCAACCACGTCTACCGGCTGGAAGGCGGCGGCCGCGACCGCTTCCGCTTCGGCGGCTTCTTCTTCAGCGTTGCGCCATACGACTACGACTACTGCGCCAACTGGCTGTGGGACAGTGACGACATCGTGCTCTACGACGATCCGGACCATCCCGGCTGGTACCTGGCCTACAACGTCCGTCTCGGCATCTACGTCCATGTCCTGTACCTGGGTCCCTGATTCGTAGGCTCCCGCGGGGGGACCGGTCCCCGCACGGCCGGCGGCCGGGCCCGCCGGCCCCCGCCGGCCATTGACGCTCCCCCTCGACCTGCTCTAACTTGCGCAGGAGCCGGTTGAGTTGAATGAGCGAATCCGAGCGCACCGAAACGGTGGAGGCCCAGCCCGCTCCACCGTTCGCCTCTCGTCACCGGCCGCCGGGAAGCCTCCTCGGCGGCCGCTACGAGTTGAGCGTCTTGCTCGGCAGCGGCGGCTATGCCAGCGTCTACCGCGCCCATGACCGCGAGCTCCGGCGCGACGTGGCGCTCAAGGTGCTGCATCCGGACCGCCATACCACGGGCGCCCTGCTGCGCCTCCGCCGCGAGGTGGCGGTGGCCCGCGACGCCTCGAGCCCCAGGCTGGTCCGCATCTTCGACATCGGCACCGCGCCGGAAGGCGTCTATCTCACGATGGAGGTCCTGGGCGGCTCGCTCAAGGATCGCCTGCGGGACGGCGCCCTGCCGATCGCGGAAGCGGTGCGGATCGCCGCCGAGCTGCTCGAGGGCCTGGCCGCCCTGCACGCGCTCGCCATCGTCCACCGCGACGTCAAGCCGGCCAACGTCCTCCTGACCGCGAGCGGCGAGGTGAAGCTCGCCGACTTCGGCCTGGCGCGGCATCTCGACCGCGACGAGACCCGGGCGACGATGGATCGCGCGCTCGTCGGCACCGTGGACTACCTGTCGCCCGAGCAGGCCCTGGGCGGCGAGGCCGATCCGCGCAGCGACCTCTATGCCGCCGGGCTGGTGCTCTACGAGATGCTGGCCGGCCGGCTCCCCTTCCCGGCGAAGTCCGACCTGGGGGCGCTCCTCGCCCATCTGCGCACGCCGCCCCCGGACCTGTGCCGCCTTAGGCCCGAGGTGCCGCGCTGGCTGGCGCGCATCGTCTGCCGGCTGCTGGCCAAGCGGCCGGAGGACCGCTATCCCTCCGCGGTTGCGGCACTCGCGGACCTGCGCGGCCGGCGCGCCGCCCGGCGCCCGCGGCGCAGCGTCGTGCGTTCCCTGGCGGCCGTGCTCGGCGTTGCCGTGGTGGCCGGCGGTGTCGTCGTCGGCGCCCGCTCCTTGATGCCGGCGCACCCCAATTTCTCCCACCTGATCGCGCGGGCCGACGGCTTCGCGGCGATCGACAAGCAGGGCAAGCAGCTTTGGGCGCTGCGCGGCTTCGACCCCGACGACATCTCCCGCACCGCGCTGGCCCGCCTCTCTCCCGGCGGCCCGCGGCTGCTCGCCACCGTGCTGCAGCGGCCGATGCAGTGGCGGCCGGACCAGGTTTCGACCCTCTCCTATCTCGATCCCGAAACCGGCAGCGTCGTCAAGCGGGCGCGGCTGCCGCTGGCGAGCGAGGTGTTCCCGAACGACCCGCAGCGCTTCTCCGTTCAGCACCTGGTGGCGGCGGACCTCGACCACGACGGCATCGACGAGATCCTGGTCAGCTACGGCCACGTCCCGGAGGCGCCGTCGTTCACCGTGCTCTACGCGCCGAAATACGAGCACGCCGGCATCGTCTTCTACGCCCGCGGCGGCCACCGCTTCGAGGGCGCCTGGGACATCGACGGCGACGGCAAGCCGGAGCTCATCTTCTCGGGCATCAACAATGCCTACGACTGGGTCAACGTGCTCGCCGCGGTGCGCCTCGACCCGTGGTTTTTGGGCCCCGGCTGGCCCACCGCGGGTCCCGCCGCGTCGCCGGACTCGATCGTCGGCCCCGACCAGGAGAGGAAGCTCCTGTGGTACGTCCCCCTGCCGCGCGGCAGGATGCCCTCACAGGAGAAAATCGTCACCGCCGACACGCGCGCGCGCCGCTTCGACGTTCATTACGAATCGGGCCGGGTCTGGCAGGTCGGCTTCGACGGGTTCGCACTCAGCTCGCCCGGCCGCCTGCCGGTGGCGGAGCGCGAGAGCCGGCGCCGCGAGGCTTACCGGCAACTCCGCGAGGCGGACCGGCTGCGCGCCCTTGGGTCGCTGCCGCTGGCACTGGGCGCGGCGCAGGCGGCCCAGCGCGCCGCCGCCGCCGCCCAGGAGGGCTGGATCGAGGAGTACGCGGGCCGGGTCGAGGCGCGCCTGCTCGCTGCGGAGGGACACATCCCCGAAGCCGAGCGGCGCTTTGCCGCCATCACCCGCACCGCCGACGATCCGACGGAGGTCTCCTACGAGGCGGCGGTGGCCTTCCACCTGCGGGGCGACCTCCGGCGGGCCCTGGCCTGGTATCGCCGCGGGCTCGACGCCGGGGCGATCTACGACGGCGGCAAGAGCAAGCACGAGTTCCTCAAGGGCGAGGTGCTCGCGCTGCTCGAGGAGCGCCGGTACTCAGATGCGCTGGCGGCGATCGACCGCTACGGGAATGCCTTTTCCGACGAGGCCATCTATCGCGAGTTCGTGCGCTGGCGCGCCGGCGAGATGCCGAACGACATCTCCTCCAAGGTGCCTCCCAACGGCACCGACCTCCATCGCTACTGGGCCTTGGAGTGCCGCTTCGCCCGGGGCGCCGAGCCGCGGGGGCTGCTCGCGGAGGTGGAGCGCATGCTGAGCGAGAAGCCCGAGACCCGGGGCGAGCTGCTCTCGCTCCAGGCCGAGCTACTGGCGCGGCTGGGCGAGAGGAAGCGGGCCGCCGACGCGGCGCGCAGCGCCTACGAGGTGGTGAGCGCCGAGCGCGCGAACAGCATCATCGCCCGCGGCCACCTGGACCTGGTGCGCGAGCGCCTGCAACGGCTCGCCGGCAACGCCGCCGGCAGCGCCGCGGGCTGAGTTTTACGGAGACCGAGACGGCATGCTGCGCCTCGAGATGAGCTACGGCGGCAAGGTCCGCCACTTCGCCGTGCGCGACGCCGAGGTGCGGCTGGGCAGCGCCCCGGACAACGACCTGGTGCTCGCCGTGCCCGGGATCTCCCATCACCACGCGCTGCTGCGGCCGGACGGCCGCGGCATCGTGCTCCTGGACCTCGGCTCCAAGAACGGCCTGGTGAGCGCGGGCCAGCGCCACGAGCGCGTGCGCCTCGCGCCCGGCAGCGAGGCGGTGCAGATCGGCAAGGCCTTCTTCCGCGTCGAGGAGATCTCCACCTCGGACGCCGCGCTCGAGCTGGCGCTTGCACCCGACCCGCGGACCTCCAGCGCCCGCTCCGCGGCGCCCGCCGACACCCCCAGCACCGCCGAGGTGCCGACGCCGGACCCGATCTCCTCGGCGGAAGCGGGGCTGCAGCTGGTGCGCCGGATCGAGCGCGGCGGCGCCGGCCTGCCAGGGAGGCGCGGGCGGCTGCTGGCCCGGGCCTGCCGGACCCTGGGGGCGGAGGCGCTGTGGGCCTTCCGCTTCGACCCGGACGGCGAGGTCATCCTGGTGGAGTCCGCCGGCCGGCCCGGCGAGGAGCAGCAGACTGCCGTCGAGCGGCTGGCGCGCGGCTCCTTGTTGGCGGCGGCGAAGGGCGCCGGCGCGGCCTGGCGCGCGGATCTGCTGGGATACCTTGCGGACCGCCTGCTCGGCGAGGAGGCAGGCGCCGGAGCCGGCGCGCCACCGCCGGAAGATCCCGAGCCGCTCAGCTTCCCCCCTGACATGGTCCCGGGCACCTCGCCGGCGATCCGCGCCCTCTACGAGGAGATCCGCGCCGCGGCCAGAAGCCGCCTCGACGTCCTGCTGCTCGGCGAGACCGGCTCGGGCAAGGAGCTGTTCGCCCGCCTCATCCACGCCTCGGGGCCGACCGCCAAGGGGCCATTCTTGCCGTTGAGCGCTCCCGCCATCCCGGCCGAGCTGCTCGAATCCGAGCTGTTCGGCATCGCCGGCCGCGTCGCCACCGGTGTCGATGCGCGGGTGGGCCTGCTCGACCTCGCCCAGGGCGGGACCGTGCTCCTCGACGAGATCGGCGATCTTTCGCTCGGCCTCCAGACGCGGCTCCTCCGTTTCTTGCAGGAACGGGAGATCCGTCCGGTCGGCGGCCTGCCCAAGAGCGTGAACCTGCGGGTCATCTCCGCCACCAACCGCCCGCTCGAGAGCATGGTTGCGGAAGGCACCTTCCGCGAGGACCTCTACTTCCGCCTGCGCAGCCTCTGTTTCCGTCTGCCGCCCCTGCGCGAGCGCGCGGAGGACATCCCCGTCCTGGCCCTGGCCTTCGCCGCCGAGGCCGCCGAGGTGCACGGCAAGCGCATCCGCGGCATCAGCCAGAAGGCGGTGAACCTGCTCGTCGCCCACCGCTGGCCGGGCAACATCCGCGAGCTTCGCCACGAGATCGTCCAGGCGGTCCTGCGCTGCCCGAGCGGCGCCCATCTCGAGAGCCGGCACTTCACCCTGCGCGCTGCCGCCCCGCCGCAGCGAGGCGCGCCGGAGGACCAGCACGCCGCGGCGGCTGCGAACGCCCCCGGCGAACCGCAATGCCCTGCCGCCGGCCTCACGCAGCAGGTCGCGGCGCTCGAGAGCGCCGCCATCACTGCCGCCCTGGCCGCCAGCGGCGGCAACAAGACGAAGGCGGCAAAGCTCCTCGGCATCAGCCGCTACGGCCTCAGCCTCAAGCTCAAGCGCCTCGCCGGAAGCCAGCGGTGAGCGGCGACGCCCCGTCGTGCGCCGAAATAGGACGGGCGCGCCCGCACGCCTCACGGATCACTCGAAGTAGCCGTTGATGTCGATGATCAGGTCGACCGAGCCCGAGGGGCCGCCGAACGTAACCCAGACCGCCCCCGGCGAGCCAAAGAAGCCGGGTGCCAATAAGAGGATCGCATTGTTGGCACGTACCTGTCCGGCCCTGAAGTTGATGGTGCTCGTGCCGGGATAGGAGGTCTGCGCAGGCCAGAGGCCAATGAAGCCGCTGGTGGTGGCGTTCACCACCGTGACGTTCACGGAGACCGCCTTGGCGGACGTGGCGATGCCACAGATCCCGGCCATCCCGACCTCGTAGGTGTTTCCGGCAGCCAGGGCGCTGCCGTTGCGAGTGTCGAGAAGCCGGCACGGCGTGGCGGTGAAAAAACCGCCGCCGGCCGTGCAGGCGCTGGTGGTGAAACTCTGGTCGGCGCCGAAGCTGGTGCCGCCGCTGTTCGCCGCCGCTGCGCGAAAGTGATACGTCGTCGCACAGGAGAGACCGGCGAGGTTGACGCTGTAGGGTACCGAGGAGGTCCCGGCTCCGACGTTCTGACTGAACGTGGTGGTGCCGTAGCTGGTCGTGGTCCCCCATTGGAAGTATGCATTCGTCGTGGCGCCATTGGGGTTGACGGTGCCCGCCAGTGTCGCCGCCGTTTGGGAGATGCTGTTTGCGGGGCTCGTGCCGACCGTCGGCGCCGACGTCGAGCAGGCACTGGTCGTGAAGCTCTGGTCGCCGCCAAAGCCGGTGCCGCCGCTGTTCGCCGCCGCTGCGCGGAAGTGATACGTCGTCGCACAGGAGAGGCCGGCGAGGTTGACGCTGTAGGGTACCGAGGAGGT